>NZ_LQYX01000111.1:668-1237 GCF_001587475.1 Geobacillus sp. B4113_201601 | reverse complement strand
CCCGGTCGGTGCTCAAGACAACATGGAGATGATCTGGCGTCATCGGTTCATCCGCCTTCCAAGCCAGCAGCACCACTGCGTCATCGAGACCATGGATCGCTCCCTCGTAGCGATACACGCGGTAACGCTCCTTCCCCACCGTGACGAGGCGGGTGTCGTTGGGCTCGATATAATGGGCAAACTCCTTCGCTTGGATGGCGATGCCTTTCGGATAGAGAATCCGGTTCGTCTTGAGCATGGCGATGACATGGAATCCTTGTTTCAGGCAGGCTTCGATGAGCGCTTGGGACGGATACCACGAATCCATGAGCACATACACCGGCTGAGCCCGTTTCCCCTTGAGCGAGGAAAGCATCTCGATCGCTAGGTCGATTTTGCTTCTTCCCGCCGCCTTATCATAGAGACGAAACGCGAACGGAAACGCTTGCGAGAAAGTATGCACCATCAGCCAAACAAGCGAATGCCCCCAGACCAATTGATGATCGCTGTGAGAGAAATGCCAGTCACACCCTTGAATGGCGTGGGCGGCCCGTGACGAAGGCTTCGTTTTTTGACAAATCGTATCATCG
>NZ_LQYX01000111.1:0-584 GCF_001587475.1 Geobacillus sp. B4113_201601 | reverse complement strand
AGGAATCGGGTTCATGTCTCCTTTTTTGTTTAGTTGTCAATTTATGTTAGCAAATTTGCTCATCTACAGTTATTTACTTAGAAATGAAAGGATTGTTCGGAAGCAAAAAACGCACTATCCGAAATATCCCGGACTATAATATTGATTCAATAGTCAAAGCGATTCGTGATCGGATCAGTGAGCATAGCGTGAAGGCTTAAAAAGATCTTACTCAAAGCGATTAATAAAAATACAAAATAACAGTATTCGATTTGCAAATATTTGTTTATATTGAAAAGAAACAATTAATTGAATTATGATATATTACAAAAAAGGTAAATTATAGAGGGAGGTTTTTATTATGAAACAATTAATCGTTGCTTTTCTATCTTTAGGACTAATTCTTGGTTTTTCTTTTGATTCTTTCAACAATGCAGAGGCAGCATCGAAGGTTAAAACGTATAAAAACTGTTCAGCTTTAAACAAGGATTATCCAGGCGGCGTCGCTCGCTCTTCTTCTGTCAAAAACAAAGGAGCATTCCCGTTAGGAGCTTTTCCGGGGACTTGATCAAAAAAAGCCCTCTTGGTATGATGCAGGGGTGTCA
>NZ_LQYX01000110.1:0-16134 GCF_001587475.1 Geobacillus sp. B4113_201601 | reverse complement strand
AGTAGCGCTCGATGGCATATGGTTAGCCTATTCGCTGGTCACACTTGGGTTAGTTGAGTTCTAACGCTCAACTAGCACCACGGGTTTAAATAAAATAAAGAACCTATTAATATGGAAAGTGCAATAATTACAATAAAATTCCATATAAAAAATATATTGGCTCTTCACCACAAAATGTACTTGACAATCAAGTTGTTTTCTGATCAAGGGTACAAAAAATGCGAAATTTCCTGTATGGTAAAGGTAACCAAACCATCAACCATGGAGGAAATTTCGCATGCCATCTCAGTTTATCAAAGATTTGATCACTTTACCAGGCTTTCTTATTCAAGGAGAACGAAAAGAGGAAGGACGATGGATTTTTGAACGTTCCCTCCCTCCTCATTGTCCGATCTGCCCGACTTGCTTCGGACGAACCATCAACATGTCATCGAAACGGAAACAATGAAATGAACAGAAGAAGAGAGACAAGAAGTTCGACAATGGTGCCAAGAAAGTGCTTATTTACGTGATGTTGATCAAGCCCTTCAACATTTCCGTTACGTATCCAAAAGCCAAACAAGAAAGCAAGCCGAAACTCGTTTGACCCAATGGTTTGACCGGTACCTTTTTAGCGACTGTGCCGCCGTACGCCGTATTGCCAAGGCACTCATCACCCGAAGAGACGCCGTGCTTTCTTGCATCGTTTTTTCTTACTCCAATGGTCCAATGGAAGGAATCAACAACAAAATAAAATGGATCAAAAGGCGAGGATATGGATATCGAAATATCCAGCGTTTTACTTTGCGTGTCCGTCTAGAGACCTCTATCACATCGTAACATAAAAATCAAGTACATCTTTTGGTGATGAACCGAGAATATAGCGATATCCCCAAATTTACCTTTTATATACCTATGTTCTCTCATAATCCCTTCCTTCCTAACTTTTGTAAAACTATCCACGATTGAACATTTCAACCATAGCCAATGCCTCAATTCTGTTTAATTCCATCTTGTCAAAACCAAATTCAATGAGTTTATGAGCCGCTTCAACTGCTAATCCTTTTCCTCACTATCGATACGACGAAACTGGTCTCAGCCGTCCATGGCGATTGGCTTTGTCACGAAAGTTGATATCGCTCCTTCTCTTGATCGGGTCCGTCATCCATCTAGGTTCATAACGAAGCGCTTCTTGGTTCATACTAAAGGAAAAGCTCGCAAAAGAAAGGGACTCGCCATGCTTCGTGAACTCGACTGGATGACGTACATCATGATCATTTTGGCCAGCTATCGGTTCACCCACTTGATCGTCTTTGATAAGATCACGGAGTTTATTCGCAATCCGTTTATGAAAAAAGAGACAATCCAACACGAAGACGGGAGTACGGAAATCAAGAAGGTGCCGAAATCGAAATTCGGCTATTTGTTGAACTGTTACTGGTGTGCGGGAGTGTGGAGCGCGGTTTTTCTCGCGCTTGGGTATTTATTCATCCCAAAGATCGCCATGCCGTTGATTTTTATCTTTTCGATCGCCGGCGCACAGGCGATTCTCGAGACGTTTGTCGGAGTCGGAACGAAGGCGATCGACCTTCTGTTGGCGGCGAAAAAGCGGATGGACTAACGTGTGTTGGCGTCAGAGGGCGGGGAACATTTGCGGGCGTGCTGGGAGCGGCACGCCCGTTTTTCTTGCTTTTCTCGGTATATCGCTATTGACTTATTAAGCACGTAATTATATGTTCATTGACAGAAGCAATCGTTGGTTGGCGTGATTATTTCCATGAGCGATGTTCGTTTTTTAATAAGCCAATCATTTATATGCAGCGACTCGCAATGGAGATGAAAGCGACAGCCCGGGTATTGAAGCTGCTCGGCGATCCGACGCGGCTGACGATTTTGGCGATTTTGAATCAGCGGGAGTGCTGTGTGTGCGAGCTGCTTGAGGTGTTTTCGTCAAGCCAGCCGGCGATCAGCCAGCATCTTCGCAAGTTGAAAGACGCCGGGCTGATCCAAGAGGAGCGGAGGGGGCAATGGGTGTATGATTCGCTCCGGCCGCAAAGCGAATACTACTCCCTGCTGCAAGCGGTGTTGTCGTACGTTCCGGACCAAGGCGAAACCATTCGCAAAATCGAGACAGTGAATCCCGCGGCCCGCTGCTTTTGGCAGCGAGGTGAATGATGGCGGATGGTTGTGAACCGAAACGAAAGGTGGAATGAAACGATGAAGAAAAAAATCATTTATTTCTTATGCACGGGAAACTCATGCCGCAGCCAAATGGCGGAAGGCTGGGCCAAGCAACTGTTCGGCGATGAATGGGACGTGTACAGCGCCGGGATTGAAGCGCATGGGCTCAATCCGAATGCCGTCAAGGTGATGAAGGAAGTCGGCATTGATATTGCGAAGCAAACGTCTGATGTCATCGACCCGGACTTGTTGAATCGCGCTGATTTGGTTGTGACGCTGTGCGGCCATGCGGCCGACCATTGTCCGGTCACTCCGCCGCACGTGAAGCGCGTCCATTGGGGCTTTGACGATCCGGCGAAAGCGGAAGGGACAGAAGGGGAGAAACTCGCGGTGTTCCGCCGCGTGCGCGATGAAATTGGCGCGCGCCTCCGCCGTTTTGCCGAGACGGGTGAATAGGAACGGGGCGGCAAGGTGCAGAAACTGTCGCGCATAGGGTGCGCGGCAGCTGCTCATCGAAGTGCGGACGGACACAGGGAAGTGGCTGAACGGACGAAAACCGCTCGGCGCGAAAAAGATGGTGAGAAGCCATCTTGTCGATCCATCGCACGTGCTGACAGACGAAATGAGCACACCAATGAAGGCGGTGCCGCATCAGGTCACAGGGGGAGAAACCGAATGGAGTTATTTCATCAGTTAGCTCGTCGAAACATAAAAATCAGCAAACAGTCCGGTTTCGGGGAGCAATTACGACAACAGTGGGAAAAGGTGTTTGCCGGCCATTTGACTGCGGAAGAAAAACAACACATCCACCTTCATAATCGGAATGAAGTCAACGGCTACTTATGGCATGTGTTCAGCTATGAAATGAGAGACTGTTTAACGGGAGAAGAAGCGGAGACGGCGTTTGATCAAGAAGAGAAAACGTGCTGCTATCTTTTCTTTCAACACAGCGACGATGCGTTCAAAGTGGAGGACGCTTCCGGTTTGAAAGCTGCCGATCTGGCAATGGAAAACGACAAGGTCGATCTATACGTGGTGGACAGCGAGTTCAACTGGACGTTTGTCATTACGCACGAAAACGGATGGCTTGGCCCGTATTTTAGCCGAAGGTGACACCGTGGTTTCCAGTAAGGAGCTCGGTCCTCAGTCCTTGGTTGGGTGCACATACACGCTACTCCGTTTTGCTTATCAACGGAATCCGATGAGGCAAAAGAACCGCCTGAAAAAGAGTTCCAACCGGTCCTTACACAGACCCGGTTGGAACTTTTCATTTATCGCTCGTCGGCGGGAAAGAGGATGCCGGTTTGTCTTCGCGCTTCGTCCATGATTTCCATCGTCCAAAGCGAATGGCGGTGCGAGTTGATGGCAGACTCCCGTTCCCCGCTTTCGATGAGACGGATAAACTCTTTCGCCTCGTAATACATCGGCGGTTTGTCTTGCGGGACGGTGATGTCCTCGACGCGCCCGTCGCGGTAGCGAATGTCGATTTTCGCCGGCGTATGGATGGCGTCGATGATCATGTTTCCGTCTTCGCCTTGGATTTCTGAAGGCAAGTGCGAGTTTGTGATTTTGGAATAAAAGACGACTGCATCCATGTCCCCGTAATCCAACACGATCGCCCCCTCACCGTCAACGCCGGATGCGAGCTTTACGCTTTGCGCCTTCACGCTGCGGGGCTTGCCGAACAAAACGACCATCGGGTACAGGCAGTAGACGCCAAGGTCCATGAGCGCCCCGTTCGAGAAAGCGGGGTTGAAGGCGTTCAGCACCGCCCCTTGTTTGTAGGCGTCATAGCGCGATGAATATTGGCAGTAGTTCGCCACATAGCGGCGGATGCGGCCGAGTTTCGGCAGGTGCTCGCGGATGGCTGCGAAGTTGGGCATGAGCGTTGACTTCATCGCTTCCATCAGAACAACGCCGTTTCGTTCGGCCGCTGCGATCATCGCCTCGACTTCTTTCGCATTCGAGGCGAGCGGTTTTTCACATAGGACGTGTTTGCCGTGGTTCATCAACAAAATCGCTTGTTCAGCGTGGAACGCATTGGGGCTCGCGATGTAGACGGCGTCAATGTCAGGGCTGCCTGCCAGTTCGTGTAAATCAGTGAATGTGCGCGGTGCGCCAACCTTCTCGGCAAACCGCTTCGCTGTCTCGTCCGTCCGCGAGCAGACGGCGGCGAGTTCAAAGGAATCGACGAGCCGCGCGGCGTCGATAAACGCTTCGGTGATCCAGTTTGTGCCGATTGTTGCGAATCGAACCATGGTCCTTCTCCTTTCATTTTCGTCGTCCTTCATTTTAGCATAATTGATTGAGCGAAAATGGGTTTTGTTGTGCCGGATTGGATCACTACCTTTTTAAAAAAGACGGGGTGAAAATGGCGAGAAAAGAAGAAAAACAATTAGAATTGCTATCTCAGCATATATCTTGTATTCAAGATGGTTTTTCATTTCGTTATATACAATTTATTCTAAAAAAAGAGTTGACATATGGTTATTTTGTCAATTAATTTTTCGCTAGGAGGAAGTAGTTATGAAAAAAAATTACATTGCATTCTTTGCATTTCTTGTGTGTCTTTTGTATATGAGTTGGTTGAAAGAAGGATGGAAAGGCGTTCCCCTTCTTTTTTTGAAAGGCGTTGTTATTTTTATAACGATCTATATTGTGGTGTTTGTGATTGTCTGGTCGACTATGAAGTTAGTTGGTTTTTTAAAAGACGTCTATAGTGATTGATTATGTAAATTGAATATTTACAATGTTCTGTCCATCCCGTCTGGGGTGGTTTTTTAATATATAGTGCAATGAAATCGTTTAATATATCCTTGACGGAAAGGCAACTTATCCATGTAGAATCAACTTCTTGTTTGCACCAATGCCACCAATTTGCGCGCGAAAGTCGTTTTTCACGTCCTTCTATGATGTTGTGAAAAACTGCCTCCTCATCGTTTTGGATCCGCTCCTGTTGTTTTGGGTGAATGGAATCATGTTATTATTTTTTGATAATAGAGACGGCTGTCGCTGATTGTCGAAGCAGGTGGAAAATGTCCGTTCTCCTTATATTGACAGCGCCACAATCTATATACTATCATAAAGTTTGTAGGTTAGAAAATTACGAATATTAATTGGGTGCTTTGGTAGAAAAAACGATTCTCACCGCATCTATTTGTAAGCGCTTAACCGTTGTGTTTCCTCATGATTTCCACACCATCGATGCTGCACCATTGTGTTTGTTTCCAATGGCAACACGAGAAGAAGGGGAAGGGGATATCGCTATGATCTATGAATTTAAGTTGCCTGATATTGGCGAAGGGCTGCATGAAGCCGAGATCATCCGTTGGCTCGTCCGTGAAGGGGATGTCGTCAACGCCGATCAGCCGATTGCGGAAATACAGACTGATAAGGCCATGGTCGAAATGACGACGCCGGTAGCGGGGAAAGTGGTGGCACTTGCTGGGCCGGAAGGGGCGACGGTGAAGGTTGGAGAGCCGTTGATTGTCGTGGAAATCGAGGCGGCGGTCGCGGGGGAAGCGGCGCCGACTGAAGATTCGGTTCGGGAGCCTGTGCCTGCTGCCCGTGGAGAAGCGCCGCGTCCGGCCCGCAAACGGGCGATTGCGGCGCCGTCGGTGCGCAAGCGGGCGCGGGAGTTGGGCGTTCCGATCAATGAAGTGGAAGGAACGGGCGAAGGCGGCCGGGTGACGCTCGCCGATTTGGAGCGCTATGTCAGGGAGCGGGAGGCGGCCGCGACGGTGGCGGCAAGGGACGAAGCGAAGAAAGATACTCTGCTGACCGGCGGTGCGGCTGAAGGGCAGCAGGCGAGTATAGCCACATGGACATCCATCGCGGGCTTGGATACCTTATTTGAGGAAGAGGAGCGCGTTCCACTCCGCGGTTTGCGCAAAAAAATCGCCGAAAAAATGGTGAAATCGGTGTATACGGCGCCGCATGCGACCGGGATGGACGAGATCGACGTGACGAAGCTCGTCGAGATTCGAAAAAGCCTTGCCAGCGAACTGGCGAAGGAGCAGATCAAGCTGACGTATTTGCCGTTTATCATTAAGGCGGTGACAAGGGCGCTGAAGGAATATCCGATGTTTAACGCGGTGCTGGATGAAGAGACAAATGAAATCGTGTTGAAGAAACGGTATCACATCGGCATCGCGACGGCGACGAAGGCGGGACTGTTGGTGCCTGTCATCCGCGACGCCGATCAAAAATCGATTCGCGAGTTGGCTGTGGAAATCGCTGAACTTTCTGAGAAAGCGCACCGCCAGGCGCTTCGCCTTGAGGAGCTGCAAGGAAGCACGTTCACGATCACGAGCACCGGCGCGGGCGGGGGATGGTTTGCGACGCCGATCATCAATTACCCGGAAGTGGCGATTTTCGGGGCGCATGCCATCAAGCGGAAACCGGTCGTGATCGACGATGAGATTGTCATTCGCGACATGATGGGGATCTCGCTCACGTTTGATCACCGTGTCATTGACGGTGAGCCGGCCGGACGGTTTATGCGGACGGTGGCGCACTATTTGAGCCATCCGGAAGTGCTGCTGCTCGATGTTCGGTAGGCAGTCGTCGGTTCGCTTTCTTTGGGTGAACTGACTCAGGCCGTGATCAGCAAATCAATGATGGAAGGGGATTCGATGTTCGATCCAAATGAGCTGTCCATCGAGATGGTGCAAATTCTCGATGAACATGGGAATGGCGATGAACAGAAGCTGGCGGCGTTTTCTGATGGGTGGCTGCTTGATGCTTATCGGGCGATGCGGCGGGCGCGCGTCATCGATGAGCGGCTGTTGCGCATGCAGCGGCAAGGACGGATTGGAACGTATGCGCCGTTCAGCGGCCAAGAGGCGGCGCAAGTCGGCAGCGCTCTTGCGCTCCGAAACGACGACTGGATTTTCCCGAGCTACCGTGAAGTGGCGGTCTGTTTGTTGCAGGGCATGCCGCTTGAACAGTTTTTCTATTACGTGCAGGGTCGCCTGTCGGGAAAGCGGATGCCGGATGGGGTGAACATTTTTCCGACGCAAATCATCATTGCCGCTCAGACGCTGCATGCCGTCGGCTGTGCGTGGGCATCGAAATTGAAAGGCGAGCCGCACGTATCGGTGGCTTATTTCGGCGATGGGGCGACATCGGAAGGCGATTTTCATGAAGCGATGAACTTTGCCGCGGTATACAACGTGCCGGTCATCTTTTTCTGCCAAAACAACCAGTATGCGATTAGCGTTCCGTACGCCAAGCAGACGGCGAGCCGAACGATCGCACAAAAGGCGCTTGCCTACGGGATGAAAGGAGTGCTGGTTGACGGCAACGACGTGTTGGCGGTGTATGAAACGATGAGACAGGCGGTTGATGCGGCGCGCCGCGGGGAAGGGCCGATGTTGATCGAGGCGCTCACGTATCGGCTTGGGCCGCATACAACGGCGGACGACCCGACGAAGTACCGGCGGCCGGAAGAAGTCGAAGCGTGGCGGCGGAAAGATCCGCTCCACCGCGTGCGTGTGCTGCTTGCGCGGCGCGGGTTGTGGACGGAGGCGCAGGAAGAAGCATTCGTTGCCGAAGTGAACGCGGAAGTGACAGCGGCGTATGAGGCCGCCATTGCCAGCCCATCCGGTTCCATTGCCGATGTATTCGATCATGTGTACAGCGAGGCGCCGAAATTGCTTGCCGAGCAAAAAGTGGAAGTGATGCGGCGCAAGCAGGCAAAAGGGGTGAAATAAATGGCTGAATTGACGATGATCGAAGCGATCAATGAAGCGATGCGCCAAGAGATGGAGCGCAATTCGCGCGTCATCGTGCTTGGCGAGGATGTCGGCGAAAACGGCGGCGTCTTTCGGGCGACGGATGGGTTGCTTGAGCAGTTTGGCCCTGACCGTGTGTTCGATACGCCGCTGGCTGAATCCGGCATCATCGGCACGTCGATCGGGTTGGCGATCAATGGCATGCGGCCGATTGCCGAAATCCAATTTCTTGGGTTTGTGTATCAAGCGATGGACCAGCTCGCTGCGCAGGCGGCGCGCATTCGCTTCCGCTCCGGCGGGCGGTTTTCGTGCCCGATCGTCGTGCGCAGCCCGTACGGCGGCGGAGTGCGGACGCCGGAGCTGCACTCCGATGCGTTGGAGGCGCTGTTTACCCATTCTCCGGGCTTGAAAGTCGTGATGCCATCCAATCCGTACGATGCGAAAGGATTGCTCATTTCCGCCATTCGCGACGATGATCCGGTGCTGTTTTTGGAGCCGATGAAGCTGTATCGGGCGTTTCGGATGGAGGTGCCGGAAGAACCGTACACGATTCCGCTCGGCCAAGCGCGGGTTGTGAAAGAAGGAGAAGATTTGACGATCATTACGTGGGGGGCAACCGTGCCGCTTGTCGCCAAACTGGCCGATGAGATGCGGACGAAAGGGATTGACGCGGAAGTGATCGATCTGCGCTGCCTTCAGCCGCTCGATATCGATGCCATCCTCGCCTCGGTCGAAAAAACGGGGCGGGTGATGATCGTCCATGAAGCGGTGAAAACGAGCGGATTCGGCGCCGAAGTGGCGGCCTTGATCAGCGAGCGAGCGCTATTCGTCCTCTCGGCCCCCATCGTGCGCGTCGCCGGGTATGACACGCCATACCCGGTGCCGTCGGTGGAAGATGATTGGCTGCCGAATCCAGCTCGTATCACGGAAGGAATCGAAACGTTGCTGCGCTACTGACGGATGGGCTGCCCAGCGCCCGGTGATGGAAGGGGGCTGGTGCGGCCGGGTCATTCGATAGACAAAAGGGGGAGAGCGATGGGTGTATATGAATCGCTGCTGGAACTGATCGGCGACCGAGAGCGGGTGAGCCAAAACGAAACGGTGCTTGAGCACCATAGCAAAGGCATCGCCTACCATGCGCCGCGCCAACCGGATGTCGTCGTGTTTCCAAAAACGGCGGAGGAAGTGAGCCGGGTGTTGGCGTTTGCCAACGAGCACCGCATCCCTGTGACGCCGTTTGGCGCCGGCACGAGTTTGGAAGGGCATGTCATTCCGGTTGAAGGCGGCATCAGCCTCGATATGACACAAATGAATCACATTGTTGACATCCGGTCCGACGATTTTCTCGCCATCGTTGAGCCGGGGGTGACGCGGCTACAACTCAATCAAGCGCTCAAGCCGTACGGGCTGTTTTTCCCCGTCGACCCGGGGGCGGATGCAACGATCGGCGGTATGGCGGCAACGAATGCCAGTGGCACGAACAGCGTCAAATACGGCGTTATGCGCGATCACGTGCTCGGCCTTGACGTGGTGCTTGCCGACGGGTCGGTCATCCAAACGGGCAGCTTGGCGGTCAAATCGTCCGCCGGCTATCATCTTACCGGCTTGTTCGTCGGATCGGAAGGGACGCTAGGGATTTTTACCCGTCTCATCGTCCGCCTGCACGGCATTCCGGAGGCGACCACGGCCATCAAAGCGTGCTTTCCGACGCTTGAGGCCGCGGCGCAGGCGGCGTTTGCCGTGTTGAAAGCGGGCGTTGAGCCCGGAAAAATTGAGCTTGTGGATGAGGCGACGATCGCCGCGGTCAACGCATACAAAAAGACGGATTATCCGGTAAAGCCGACGCTGTTTATCGAATTGAGCGGCAGCCGGGCAAGCGTGGACGATGGGACGGAACTCGTCAAAGAATTGTGCGAGTCCGAAGGCGCGGTTTCCTTTGTGGTCGAGACCGATTCGCTCGCTCGCGCCAAGCTGTGGGAAGCGCGCCACCATGCGGCGTTCGCCATTCAAGCCGCCTATCCGGGCAAAGCAATGCTCTCGACCGATGTGTGCGTGCCGTTGTCCGAGCTGCCGGGGGCGATCGCCGATACGCGCCGGCTTGTGAATGAACAGAACATGACCGCCGCCATTTTCGGCCATGTCGGCGATGGCAACTACCATACCGTGCTTGCTTTTGATCCGAACGATGCCGAGGAGATGGCGCGAATCGAGCAAGTACATGCTCATATCGTCCGCTACGCCCTATCGCGCGGCGGCACGTGCACGGGCGAGCACGGCATCGGCATCGGCAAACGGACGTTTTTGCGCGAGGAAAAGGGCGATGCCGTAGGATGGATGAAGCGGCTGAAACAATTGTTTGACCCAAACGGCATTCTTAATCCGGGGAAAATTTTTTTGCCATAGCGGACGCTCTGCATCCCTGCCTGTTGGCGGGGATTTTTCTTTTGATCGGTGGGTGGTGCAAAGAAGAAATCCGCTAAGCGTTCCAACAACATAATTGTGAGTTTTTAGAGAATCTGATATTGTAATAAATGGATATGTTTTTCTGTTTTGTTTGAAAGAATAATATATTTTTGGGGTTATTTCTTTATAAATTGTCTAAACAGAAATCTTTACGTTGAAAGGAATGGAAATCATTGATCATTCTGCGGAATATAAAAAAGTACTACAAATTAGGTAGTGAAAGCATTGAGGTGTTGAAAGGGGTTTCTCTGCATCTTCAAAAAGGGCAACTCATTTGTTTATTAGGGGAGTCAGGATGTGGAAAATCGACCTTATTAAATATTATTGGCGGTTTAGACTATGCGGATGAGGGAGAATACATTTTTCAATCGATAAATGTTCGGGAATTCAATGAAAAGGAATGGGCATGCTTACGACGAGAAAAGATCGGGTTTGTGTTCCAAAGCTTTAACCTTATTCCCCATTTGAGCGCTCTAGAAAACGTAGAGATGAGCATGACTTTGTTAGGGAAATCGAAAGAAGAAAGAAAAAGAAGGGCGATAGAGCTTCTAAATATGGTAGGATTAGGAGATAAATTGAATTATCTCCCTAATCAGTTGAGTGGAGGACAAAAGCAACGTGTAGCAATAGCGAGAGCGCTAGCAAACGATCCAGACATTATATTAGCAGACGAACCAACGGGAGCATTAGACTCAGAAAACTCAGCACGTATAATGGAAATACTAAGGAAAATTTCACAACAGGGAAAAGTCGTGTTGGTTGTTACACATTCTCAAGAGTTAGTCTCATATGCAGATCGAATCATAAGGATGAGAGATGGGAAAATTATTGAAGATGAGGATGTTGCACATGCAGTAGAAGTTGAAGATGTGGATAAGTGGATAGGAAGCAAAGGCAAAAAACTAGACTTGCTTACCACCTGCAAACTGTCATTTCGAAATATAAAAAATAAAAAATGGAGAAATATTTTAACTGCTATAGGCGCATCAATCGGAATTTTTGGGTTATCTATCATTATGGCTTTAGGCAATGGTGTTAAAGAAAAGTTATCTAGTTCGATAGATGAAGCGACAGCAAAATCATCTTTAAGTGTAGCAAATGAACAGTTTGCGGTTTTGAATGAGAACGACATTGTCCGGTTGAGGGAAATCAAAGGAGTAAGGGACATCTATCCGTACAATCCATTTCAAATAAGTATGAAAACGAAAGAAGGAGCAAAAGCTACGTCATCAGCTGAGAGTTTGTCTCCTAGAAGATATGCTGAGGTCATATATGGGAAAAAATATATCGTGAAAGGAAGGTTTCCAGACGATCAAAGAGATGAAATTGTGCTACCTGAGCGCATAGCCAAAAAACTGTTTAAAGATTCGAAAGAGGCTGTTGGAAAAAATGTGTCACTTGTTGTACAGTTAATGTCCTTAAAAGAAATTTATCCGACAGTGAACGTTAATGCGACGGTAGTAGGGGTGGTAAAGAATAATTCGATCCCTCTACTCGATACGGTAGGAATTTCTTATGGATTGTCACAGAAGATTATGAAAGAATCGATAGGCAATAGTACAAGTGCTTTATCTTTCACAATTATCCCATCGTCCATCAAGGATATAGCACCTTTAAAGAGTAAAATTAGGGAGATGGGGTATAAAGTGCAGACAGATGAAGAAAGTCAAAATGAAATTAATGAGTATGTCTCCTTCGCAAGTATTGCATTGGGAATGTTGTCTGGCATATCGCTTATCGTTTCATCGATTATGATTGGCATCGTCTTATACGTGAGTGTTTTAGAGCGAACTCGAGAGATTGGCATTTTAAAAGCAATCGGTGCATTTCGTTCGGATATTCGCCGCATATTTGTCACAGAAGGAATGTTGATCGGCATCATTGGGGGAGTATTCGGAATTTTAGGTTCAATCACAGTGGGAAAAGCAGCAAATTATGTTGTAACGACGGTAATGAAAAAGAGTAATTTGGACCTTTTCCAGTTTCGTTTTATTCAAGTTGTACTTCTTGTTCTGTTTAGCGGGCTGTTAGGTGTTTTAGCTTCTTTTGTCCCTGCAAATAAAGCAGCAAAACAACCTGCTGTGGAAGCATTGCGACATGAGTAAGAAAGATGTGGAGCGTGAAAATGATGAAGTGGATGAATATCGTATTTATTCTATCGGTCATTTCTTTTATTTTGTACAAGCTGGTTTCTAGGGAGACGATTAGCAATACGGCGTGGATCATTGCTACTTTTCTTGTCATCACTAATTTCATTGGTTTGATCAAGGGACGTAGAGAGAGTAGATAATTGTAATCCGTATGCATCCAAGTGCAGTGATTGATTCACCTCCAATGGTAGTATGAGAAGGCGAAAGCCGCCAACTCCTCTTTGATCACCAGAGGCCCATTGCTGTTTCGAATCGTCAAAGCCGCTCTGGCGGAAGCGGATGCCCAATCCGGTTCGCGCTGTGTGTCTGTTCACCGCATCGGAAAGCCTGCTAAAGGGGGCTGGAGGCCGCAAGCTGATCGGGCCGACGGGACAGGCGGTTTTTGTTTGAGTATGTGAAAGTCGTCCTGTTCAAGCCGCCGGATAGACGCATCCAACGCGCACTGGATCGCTTCCTCAATCCTGATCAGCGAAGGATTCTGCAGGGATTGGGCATGGATGAGAGCATTTACGTGCAACGTCATACGGCACGACAAGCGATGGCAGAAAAAGGATTGCCATCACTTGTCGTGTTGGTCAAACAGTGATTCTGAAATAAAAAATCCGCTGTTTCTACCTTGTTACGGTGCGAAATGTGAGTGAATAAACGTTTTGACCTTGTTCAAAAGGGAAATGTGAGCTGCCCAGCCGCTCTCGCTCTTGTAACATATCGTTACAATACAGAAACAGTTGTTTTTCGTTTTCCTTTTGTTACAACAGGGTGCCATGCCCTTTACTTTTGCCCTCAGGCGCGGTTTAGTAATAGTAGATGGAGCCAACAACAAGGCGATGGCGTTGCCGCAATCAGCAGAGTTGGGCTCAAACGGTTGGGTTGCTGTCCTTTCCGATCGTTTCCGTCTCTCGTCCTAGCAGTCGATACATTTCTTTCGCTAACCGTTCGAGCAAGTAGATGACCGGGAGCTGGGTTGTGACATCTGTCTGTCCGATCCGCTCCGCGGTGGCGTAATACGTCAAGTTATAGTCGGAGATGTTCGCGAGTGTGCAATGTTTCCGGTTGGTGATGCTGATGATCGTGCTCCCTTTTTCTTTCAAGCGGTGCACTTGGGCGAGCGTGTGCGGCGTTTCGCCGGACACCGACAAGGCGATCACGGCGCAGTTGTTGAAATAATGGCCGTAAATCGGAAAAAACGGATCCTTGATGTAGACGGAAAACTTTTGAAAGGCAGAAAAGTAGCGCGAGCCGTATTCGGCCAAAATGCCGGAGCTGCCGGAACCGACAAAAATGACTTGATCCGCTTGAGCGATCACGGCGGCAGCGGCAAAAATCGCCCGCTCGTAGTCGGCCGTCAGCGTCCGCTCGAAAAACTCCCGCAATGCTTCTTGGCTGCTGATGATTGACGTTCGTTCGTTTTCCCGCAAGTATAGCTTCCATTTCGTTTTGAACTCGCTGAACCCGTCGCAGCCGACTTTCTTGCAAAAGCGGAGCACGGTCGGCGGCGAGACATGGACGGCCTCAGCGAGCTCGCGAATGCGCATGTACGCGACTTCATGCGGATGTTTCATCACGTAATCGTAAATGGCATAATCCAACTCGGAAAACCGGGCGATTTGTTCGGGGGTAAACATGCCTACACCTCGCTTTTCAGAACAGGACGCGTGAGACCGGGCGATGGTCAACGGTTGCGTCATCTATTCATTATATCACGTCTAACACGGTGAAGGGGGAAGACGAGCATGGATAAACGATTGAAAATTGCGACCATTGGCGGCGGGTCGAGCTACACGCCGGAATTGGTCGAAGGGTTGATCAAGCGTTATCATGAATTGCCAGTCGGGGAATTGTGGCTTGTCGATATTCCGGAAGGCAAAGAAAAACTCGAAATCGTCGGCGCACTGGCCAAACGGATGGTCGAAAAAGCTGGCGTGCCGATCGAGATTCATTTGACGCTCGACCGTCGCCGGGCTTTGGAAGGTGCAGACTTTGTCACGACGCAGTTTCGTGTCGGCGGCCTAGAGGCGCGGGCGAAAGACGAGCGCATCCCGCTCAAATACGGGGTGATCGGCCAGGAGACAAACGGGCCGGGTGGATTGTTTAAGGGATTGCGGACGATTCCGGTCATTTTGGACATCATTCGCGATATGGAAGAGCTTTGCCCCGATGCGTGGCTGATCAACTTCACGAACCCGGCCGGGATGGTGACGGAAGCCGTCTTGCGCTACACGAAGCAGGAAAAAGTCGTCGGCTTGTGCAACGTGCCGATCGGCATGCGCATGGGCGTCGCCAAGCTGCTTGGCGTTGATGCTGACCGCGTGCACATTGATTTCGCCGGCTTGAACCATATGGTGTTTGGCTTGCATGTTTATCTCGACGGCGTCGAGGTGACCGACAAGGTAATCGACCTCATTGCCCATCCGGATCGGTCCGGAGTGACAATGAAAAACATCGTTGACCTCGGCTGGGAGCCGGACTTTTTGAAAGGGTTAAACGTATTGCCGTGCCCCTACCACCGGTATTACTATCAAACAGACAAAATGTTGGCTGAGGAGCTCGAGGCGGCGAAAACGAAAGGAACGCGCGCCGAAGTCGTCCAGCAGCTCGAAAAAGAACTGTTCGAGCTGTACAAAGATCCGAACTTGGCCATCAAGCCGCCGCAGCTCGAGAAACGGGGCGGGGCGTACTACAGCGACGCCGCTTGCAGCTTGATCAGCTCCATCTACAACGACAAGCGCGACATTCAGCCGGTCAACACGAGAAACAACGGCGCCATTGCCAGCATTCCGCCAGAATCGGCCGTTGAGGTCAACTGCGTCATCACGAAAGACGGACCAAAGCCGATCGCTGTCGGCGACTTGCCGGTCGCCGTGCGCGGCCTCGTCCAGCAAATCAAGTCGTTCGAGCGCGTCGCTGCCGAGGCCGCGGTCACTGGCGACTACCAAACCGCGCTCGTCGCCATGACGATCAACCCGCTTGTCCCGTCTGACACCATCGCCAAACAAATGTTGGACGAAATGCTGGAAGCGCATAAAGAATACTTGCCGCAGTTTTTCAAACAGACCAAAGCAGCGGCCGGGCGCTAAACGGCCGCTTCGAAAACGATGGACAAAGCTGCCTCGGCGACAGGCGGCTTTGTCATTTCATCGTGAAAAGCCGCACAATACAAGGGCTTTTTCCCATTCATATTCCCCTTATTCTAGGCCAAAATCAAATACCGCCGCCGCATTCTGCCCATTGCCATCTTCAGCTATGACGCCATCCGCGATGAACCGTCCTCGTTCACCATCCAGTTTCCGTTCCTAACCGTTGTTGATTTCCGTTTTCTGACCGTTGAACTGCGCAAGTTGCCATGGCGCGAGTACATTCGCCGCGACAACCCGGTCGCCGCCGCTCTGTTAAGCAAAATGGGGTATAATGAAAGTGAAAGAGTGGTTGTGAAAAAAGAATTTTTGCGCATGCTCGTCCGCTTGGAGCTTGACGAAGCGAAACAGCGGCTGTTGTTTGGCTTTTTTGAGACGTATTTGCGGTTGTCCGAACAAGAGGAGCTCGAATTGCGGGTAGCGTCAAAAGTTCTATGAAAACTCCACACAGATCATCCCATTGAGCATCGTGGGGCATGCGGAGGGCCGGAT
>NZ_LQYX01000109.1:5528-11895 GCF_001587475.1 Geobacillus sp. B4113_201601 | reverse complement strand
ATACACGCCCAACGTATGCCCAAATGCCTCTCGTCCCTTTGGTATCAAGGGATGAGAGGCATTTTGTTTGCCTAGTCACTGTCGAACTCGGGTGGAAGGACCAAGGACTTTGGGCGTTTCTGAAGGCGATGGTGGCCCAAATCGACGGAATAGGGTGGAGAACGGGGCAGTTGGAGGAGGAAGAGCCCCAGCGGATCAAACAGGCCAAACGGAAGGCAGGGCGGTTGTTGGCGGAGGTGATGCGCCAGAACATCCCGTATCTTCAACAGTCATCGGGGACGCCGATCTACCAAGCATTGTCGGCGCTTCGGGATGGCGGGTGGATGTAAAAAAACGGATCGAGCAAAAATCAGCTCAAGAAGAGGGATGAGAGTCCGAAAGCGCTTACGATATCAATTCCTAAAAATGGTCTATCAACCGGTGATTGACAACGCCCGTAGTAGACCGAAAAAATGTTCTCCACAAAGTCTTGACTGACTCCATCAAGTGTTTTTAGTTTTTTATACATCATTTTTATGGTAGAATACAACTTTTATGATAGTTCCGACATGTTTCTGACTTTCCACTACAATTTCTCCACCGTGAGCCACTACTAGCTGATGAGCTATTGCCATTCCTAATCCGGATCCACTATCATTATCTTGAGTATTCCCGCCTCGATAATAACGATTAAAGAGGTTTTTCACTGTTTCTTCATCCATTCCTATTCCATTATCTTCTATAGAGATAATCGTACGTTGATGGTTCGATTCAACTTTGACTTTGATTTTTGTCCCAGGCTTATTATATTTTACTGCATTAGTCAGTATGTTATCTAATATTCTCATAAACCACTTTAGATCGATCTCAAGAAAGATGGTATCTTGAGCACTCTCAAAATAAATTTCTTTATCTTTAGCTTCGGTCGTTGTTGAAAAAGTAGAGAGGAATTCTTTGATTAAAGATACGATGTCCGTTTTTTCTTTATTAATAGGGAGAGCATTATTTTTCAGTCTGTATGTTAGATTTAGATCTTCAATTAACTCGCTCATATACACTGCTTTCTCTTTCATGATACGTCCCATTTCCATTATTTCTTCCGAAGACCATTGATATTGGTTAGATGCTAATAAAGCAGAAAAACCATATAAAGAACTCAATGGTGTCTTTAAGTCATGAGAAAGACCAGTAATCCATTCCTCTCGAGTTTTCTCCATCCTTCGCTGATTTTCTTCATTTTGCTGCAAAGTCTTAGACAAAGTATATAAAGAATCGACAACCTCTTTAAATATTTTATAACGCTTATGTAAGCTCCCTTTCTTATTTAATATTGGTACCCTCCCTTTTTTGTCCTTTGGTTCCATGAAATTCCCTTTTGACATATTATTAATCCATTTCATCATATAAAGCAATGGTTTACCGAACTTCTTACCATACCAAATTGAAATAATAATAGCGAATACAATAAGTGTACCGAAGACAATAAGAAAGCTCTTCAAAAAAGAGGCACTAATGATACTATCGGTAATGTGGTCTGGACTGTAATAGGGATTGTAGGTGCCCACTAAAAAAATCAGGTCTTTTTCTTTGAAATAATAACTAGAAATGTCTACTTTAGAATTCCAAGGTCTTTTTTTCATTGACAGAATCTCTGTATAGGTAAACTTTAAGTTTGGAGGCGCATGATAGCTGTATACCACATTTCCACTTGCGTCGTAGATTTGAATCCATGCATCATTTTTAACTAAGTACTCTTTAAAATCAGTATTGATATTAGGAAAGGAGTTTGATCGTAACAGTGTGTTTAAGATCTGTTTACTTTTTAATGGCTCTCCATGAATGATAGTAACTTCTGAAGAATTTTCTTTCTCTAAAATCCAATAATGGATCCGAAAATTGTTTAAATCCATGGATAAAATGTCTGTAAAACTATAGCGTTTTGGCAATTCTTTTGGTGTATTATATTCTCCGATCACATAACCTTTCGAATCGACAACTTGTAGCCATCCCCCTTTTTTCTGAATAGATTCCTTTATACTCTTATTTATAACTGCTTTGCCATTTTTTATTGTGATTGCAAGATCTAAATACTCTTCACTCACCCTCGCAAAATCAGACTTCATTTCCGATTCCAAAATAAAATAAGATAAAAAAAAGAAAGAACCTAAAATGAATAGCAAAATAAAACATAACATGAGGATAAAATGTAATACAAAATGCAAGGTTAACCTTTTACTTAGGCTCATGGTTGCATTTTCTCCTCAGTAACCAATTTATAACCTATCCCCCTAACAGTTTTTAAGTATTGTGGATTGCTTGGATCCTTTTCAATTTTCTCTCTAATTTTTCTAATGTGAACCATGACAGTATTATCGTCAGTCAACTGATCATCCCCCCATACCTGGTAATAGAGCTGTTCTTTTGTAAAAACTTGGTTAGGATGTTTGCAAAAAAAAGCAAGGAGTCGGTAAACCTGGGCCGAACAAGGTACAGGTTTGTCTTCAACGATTAGCTCAGCTGATGTCAAATTAAGCTTAAAACGTCCAAAATCTAAAATTTCTGCTTGTTTTTCATTATTCTTAGAAAGATATCGTTGTAGTTGTGCCTTTACTCTAGCAACCACTTCAAGAGGGTTAAACGGCTTTGTGATGTAATCATCACATCCATGTGCAAATCCTGTTAATTTATCAAGATCTGATGATTTAGCTGAAATGAAAAATAAAGGGGCATCACATATTTTCCTAATAGCTCGACATATATCTAAACCCGACATATCCGGAAGCATAATATCCAAAATGATAAGGTCAAATTTTTTTTGCTCAAGTAGACGCAACGCATCCGTTCCATTTGTACAAGTATGTACAGATGTGAACCCTTCTTTGTTTAACACGAGCTTAAGCATATTAAGAATGGATTCTTCATCATCAACGATTAAAATTCTTGAATTTTCCATAATACCAACTCCTTTGCAATTTAAGAAAATGTTAAGGTGCCGTTAATAAGGAAATAAACTACTTTATATTATACTAAAAATTGAAAGGAGTGATTGGTATGTGGACGATTTGTTTCCATGAGTTTAAGGGACTTTTTAAAAGTATTAAATCCATTATTATCGTTGCCATTATTTTTGGAGTTACTTATTGGACGGCAGATTTAATGACAACCATAACAGATCGGTTAGATGTCAACACGGGTAAGGATGGATATGCTACCGGTATCGCATCTATTGTATTTTTATTAGGGTTTCTTTTCATTTCAAGTTTATCACACGATGTCATCAACCGAGAAGTGAGTACACGAACAATGAGGTTTCTTGTGACCAAAACTTCTCGGGTTAAAATCATTATTGGTAAATATTTAGGGATTTGGCTGTTTTGGTTTTTTTGTATTTTTACATCCTTTGTTTTAATTGCATTCGTATCTAAAAACTTTTTATGGTGGGGCATCTTAGAATGTATGGGGTTTATTTCAGTAGCAATCGCCTATAACCTTGTTTTTTCCGTTATCTTTCCAAAACCAGCGATAACCATGTTTTTTGGTGTTGTTTTTGCCTTGGCTTTTCCAGTGTTAAGTTTTTTGGTAATCCATTCAAATAACGTTTTCATTAGTTGGTTTAAATTCTTTACTCCTTACTATTATGCTTTATTAGGTGATTTTTACATATTGGTAAATTTTATTTATGCAATTGGGTTATTAATGCTTGGAATTGTGTTGTTTAACAGGAGGGATTTGTAATGAATGTGATAGAGGCTACAGGGATCACGAAGATTTATGGATCCAAAACAGTGGTAGATAATGTAGACTTAAAGGTAAAGAAGGGGGAAATTTATGGTTTTTTAGGAAGAAACGGTGCCGGTAAATCTACGTTTATCAATATAATTAATGGTATTATAAAACCTACTTCCGGAAGCTTTAAGTTGTTAGATGAACCAAATTTAAAAAAAGTTAAGCACCGTATTGGAGTTTTACCTGACTATTCAACATTTTATGACTCATTAACTGCTATAGATCATTTAAAATATTACGCAAAAATAAGTGGATATAAGGTTTCAACAGAGCATTGTGAATACATTTTAAAACGAGTCGGCTTACTGGAACATGCCCATAAAAAGGCTGGAAAATTTTCATTTGGTATGAAGAAAAAATTGGGAATTGCTCAAGCTATTATACATAATCCGGATTTAATCTTTTTAGATGAGCCAACCTCTGGTATTGATGCGGAATCTGGTTTAAATATTCAAAAATTAATTGTAAATCTACAAAAAGAAGGAAAAACAATTTTTATGACTTCTCATAACCTCCATGAAGTGGAAAAGATTTGTACAAGAATTGCCATCATGAAAAATGGTCGTATTTTGAATGAAGGAACATTAGAGGAATTAAGATCCCATTATATGTCTTCTATTCATGTGGATATTAAGCATTCGCCATTTCCACAAAAAGAATTAATTTTAAAGTTTCTAGAAACTGTTGGCCGTGACATCAAGACAACAGAAAATAGGACTTCTTTAGTCGTAGACTCAGAAGAAAAAATCCCCCTGATTATTCGGGCATTCACCAAACATAAAATTGACATATATCGAGTTAATGTACATGAACCTTCTTTAGAGGAAATCTTCTTAAACGATAATCTAGATGTGGTCGCTAAATAGCTCTAGTGCTTGCGTTCTTTTGATGGAGAGTCGAGATAATTGAAAATGAGAAGCTTAAAATTCTAATTGCATACTAACTTTATTAGATGATTATAACCTCTTTTTACTTTAAATTTAATTACTTGTATATTTTTTCTGTGCTGGTATGATAAGTTTTTAGGAACGATTACAAAAAATTGGTCATTGATATTATCCCCATCTTCAATATCAGATACAATTTATTAATGGGGTAGGTTTTTCTAATGATCAAAGTATTCCATATTTACACCTCGTGATTGGTTGAAAAAACTTTAGATAAATAACTCATTTACCTAATTCAAATGAATATAGCGTTCAGTATGACTCTAAAATTTGTCAGAAAGTAAATGTTTGTTCTTGTGTCGTGAAGTCTTATGAAAATAATTGATTGAGAATTATGAGGTAATAAAAAAATATAATTGCCCCAATCATTAAAATTTCCTTCAAACATAGGGGGGAAAATCCAACGCCGCGGCCTGTTTTCTTAATTAATAAACTTAAAACTTCATACGATAGCTAGAGAAATATGTTTTTTAAACATAAGTTGATAACAACGATTTTAAAAATTAAGCTATTAGTGAGATATTAATAATGAGAATGGAGGATTCTAATGAAGTTCTTATTAGATATCGTGTTTTTGATAGGAGCGCTAGGTACAATTGGTAGGTATGTTGGAATTGAGTTTTTCAAGGAAAACTCGACATTGTTCCTAATTTTGTTTGTAGCGGGTGGATTTGGCAGGCTAGTCTTTTCAATGAAAGAGCAAAAGAATTCTGATGAAGTTAAAAGCCAAAAATGATATGATCCCCTTATAGTAGACAGAAAAAAGAAAGCCAATTAATCTGTCTACTATGGAGGGGATTTTTTTATAGGAAAAATACGAAAAACATATGATGCAAAGTTTAAAAAGAAAGCTGTGGATTTATATTTGAAAGAGGGCGTGGGATACGAAACGGTGGCGAAAGAATTGGGTATTAGTGTTTTTTGCAAGCAAAAAGTGCAGAGAATTGCAAGAAAAAATACATAGGCTTGCCTGCTCCATGAATTTATCGTTCAACCGAGTGAGAAGGGGGTGACTGAACGGCAGAAAGCGCGTGCCGCAAGCGGTAGCTCTCTCCCGTAAACGCGAGAATGTGGGCGTGATGGACCAAACGATCCACCAGCGCCGCCGTCAGGCGGTTGTCCCCAAACACCCGATTCCATTGTCCAAACTCTAAATTCGGTGTCACGATGACACTTTTTCGTTCATAACAATCGGCAATGATGTGAAACAGCAGTTCCGACCCCTGCTTTTGAAAAGGTACATAGCCGAGTTCGTCCAAAATCAACAGCTCGCATGTGTCGATTTGCCGTTTGAGCCGTCCGAGGGTGCCGCCTTTTAACGCTTCTTCGAGCTGGGCGACAAGATCGGCGACACGGAAAAACCGAACTTCATGGCCCCGTTCACACGCTTTTAATCCTAATGAGGTGGCGAGATGGGTTTTTCCTGTTCCCGGCGAACCTAAAAGCAGGACGTTCTGTTTTTGCTCCAAAAAGCGAAGGTCGCAAAGTTCTTCCTTCGAGATCCCGAGTTCGACAGTTTTGAGACCATTTTAGGCAAATGAAAATGGCCAAAATGCTGCAATATCAAGGATTTCATGATGCAGATCCTAGGAAAAAACGCTGAATTTCATAGGCACACGACTTTTCTATTTTAACTTTTAAAATAGCTGAATATC
>NZ_LQYX01000109.1:1817-5518 GCF_001587475.1 Geobacillus sp. B4113_201601 | reverse complement strand
ACACGACGAGTCACACCAAAAAAGAACGATGGAATCACCTTAGCTTACCTCCATCATGAATCGTGGCCGAACGTAAAAGTCGAATGCGAACGTCTCATTCTTGGACATTTTTCTTCAAAAAACGGCGACCTTGGTCAACGACCGAACGGACGGCCAAACAAGCGCAACTCTTTGTAGCTCTAGGGCTGGAGCCCCCTCCGAAGATTCTAGGTATCCATCCTCGCACCTAGATACACGCCCAACGTATGCCCAAATGCCTCTCGTCCCTTTGGTATCAAGGGATGAGAGGCATTTTGTTTGCCTAGTGACTGTCGAACTCGGGGATGTAATTGTGACGCTAATTTAGTCTCATGTGCCAGCAATACTGATGAAGCAGGTACAGACCGCGTAATTGCAGCGTTTATCTTTATGCAGGCAATTCATGGTTGCTAATAAACACCTAATCCCCCCCTCAAGAGGCTTGAGGGGGGATTTTTTGACTATTTTCGCATAGATTATTTGGCAAAGAACTCTGTTTTCACCTTAATTATGTTAATATTTTATAAACCAGTCAATTTTATTTATGCAACCATTCCATCATTTTAATCGTCTCACTTTTGAACAGGGAAATGAGGAGATAACAATGAAAAAAAGTCATGAGGATGCATTCTCTCTGATTGAAGATGTCTACAAAGAACATTATTTATATTTAAAACGCTTTTTATTAAAAATCACTTCTGATGAAAAGCTTATTGAAGATGTTATACAAGAAGTATTTTCAAAAATGCTCCTTAACCCTGAAAAAATATTGGAGGTGAAGTATATAAGAAGTTGGTTAATGGTAAGCACAAGAAATCTACTCATTGATCATTTTAGAAAAAAAAAGCCGCACTTACTGAACGATGAAGAAGTCATTACAGATTTACTTATTACGGACCTAAGTCCAGAGAAAAATTTGCTATTAAAAAGCTCAATTGACGATATCCTTAAAGATTTATCCAAAGCAGATAAAACACTTCTTCTTGCTAAAGAATACTACGGATATACGTATGAGGAAATATCTGTACTTCTAAATATACCCATATCAACAATAAAATCAAGGATATTTCGTCTCAAGAAGCGCCTTATATCAAGAATTCATCGGAGTGATTAGCATGACTGATTTCGAAAAAATCCATGTTTTAACAAAGGAATTATTGGTCATATACAACGAGTTAGATGAAGAAGCTAAGAGCATTGTAGATGAACATATCACAAGTTGCCCGGATTGTAAAGGGCTTTTTGAGACATATCATAGCACTTTTGTCTTTAACAATCAGAGATTTTGTTTGGAACAAGCTGAACAATCGACGGAGATTAAGCCATTTAAAAAATTAATCCAATTTAAGACCATAATGTATGTTTTACTGATTGGTATAAGATTTCTTCTGTTAAGCTTAATTTTAAACAAGAGCTTTGACCCGACACGTCCTGCTCTTTTAAGAGGGAGTTTAATTGTTTATTACTTCCCATTTGTAGGTCTTTCTAATATTGTTACATTTGTTTTTTATCGGAAATCCTGGTTTTGGATTATGCTTTTGTTTGATATTTTGATACTTTTGTTTTCTGCAGATCTGATCTATACATTCTTTTAGGCATGCTCAATACAATTTGTAAAAGAGGAGAGGGGTTTTACAGATGAAAAATCTTTCGATGATAGCAGGACTTTTAGGGATATTTGTATCATTGGCAGCACAACTTTTGGCAATAAATGATGACGATTATCACTTTGGGAATATTTGGTTCATAGGAGTTTTAGGTGGAATCATAGGTACTTGGGCAGCCTTTTCAATAAACATTAACAATAAGAAAGCAACTGTACTGCTTATCATTTCTTTATTATTAGGATTTGCTGGAATAGGTTCTTTATATTCTATTTCTGCTTTTCTTCAATTCATCACTTTGATTTATCTTGCATATAAACACTTTCATGCGAAGGGAGATAAACATAAATGAATAAAAGAATGTTTATCAATGTATTTTCAATATCTTGCTGTGTTATTGCCTACCTCATACTATTTTTACTGCTTATAATTAGATTCTCCTTTGGTCCCTATGGGCCAATAGCAATTTGGAGCTTATTTTTGTTGCCATTGATCGGATTTATCATTTCATTTTTTGGGGAAAAAGGGATTTTAAATAAAATTTCACTTTTCACAAACCTCTCTGCCATTGTTTTCTGTTCAGGTTCGGCTGCCATAACGATTTTTCTATATTTAACTCAATAACTTTTTTCTACCTAATCTGATGGGCTTCAAAATAAAACATTCCATTAGGTGCTCCTGGTCTTGACTGGCCGTAAATAGCGCGTATTTCATCCGGGAACAGCCTAACGTAGCTACTAATTTGCCTTTTCTCTCTTCGCTCTCCCCCTCTTCTTTCCAATCAAGTTGCAATTAACAAGAAGATTAACCGCATTCTTTAACAGGGCCAAAAAATAAAAAAACACACACTAGAATAAGCTCTAGTGTGTGTTCTATATTTAATAACAACACCTACCTTGAAATACGAGATCTCCCGTAGAAGGAATATAATAATATAAACCTGGGCATCCTTTTTGTTCACAACAATCCCAATGCTTGTCACAAACTGGAATAGCCTTAATTGTTACTTCCTTCTCTGATGGAATATTAATCAAATTTTTTCCATAATACTCACCTCCTTATTGTATCTGGGATACTCAGGGTTTTTAGGTGTGTTTTCCAATATACTCCATTTTATAGAGTTATCTGGTTTACACCATTCAACTATCCCATTTAGAAAATTTCCTTTTTCAACAATTTCTTTTATAAAAGCTCTGTGGTAATCTGTCACTTCCTTGTTATAATATAATGTTTCTATTTCAACTAGATGTGGGGTCAATTTCTCTGGCTCCTTTAGTTCTAATTTCCCCTTTACATTTCTTGTCATATACCAAAAGCAAACAGAGTGGTAGTCACTTGTATGTGCTATAAACGAAACCACACCACGTAATTCTAAATCATCGACTATTAAACCAGTTTCCTCAAACATTTCTCTCTTACAAGCTTGTTCTAGAGTCTCATGTAATTCTACATGACCACCCGGAGGAATAAAATAGCCATGTACTGCCGAAGTTTTATCCTTTTTTTTTATCATGACAATCTTATCATTTAAAAGAGCTATGCAAGATACTTGAACTCGAATCATGTGTAGACATCTCCCTATCTTTAGAATACTTATATAGGATAAAGGCTAAATTTCCAAAATACCCTTCATTCGGAACTTTTATTTTATTCCCATTAATACATAGTTCTTCTTCATATTTAATTAACTCTTGTAATCTATTATCTAACTCACATTTCGCACCCTAACAGGGTAGAAAGAAAGGATTTTTTATTTCGTTTTTTAGAATAACATTTCGACCAACATAACGAGCGATGGAGATCCTTTTTTTACCATCGCTAGTCATTCCGTATGACGTTACACGTCAATGCTCTCATCCATGCCCAATCCCTGCAGGATCCTTCGCTGATCACGGGTGAGCGGTTTCCCTAACGCGCGTTGGATGTGCCCATCCGGCAGCTCTAGTAGGACGACTTTCACATACCGGAACAATTGAAAAATCGCCTGCCCGGTGGGTCGGGTCAGTTTCCGGCCTCCCACGCCCTTTAATGGGTGTTCTGGGGTGATGAACTGACGCACCCGGCGCTGGAAGACGCGGT
>NZ_LQYX01000109.1:0-1807 GCF_001587475.1 Geobacillus sp. B4113_201601 | reverse complement strand
TTGATGGAGATTCGCCTCATACAGTCGATCCCAATGACGCGCGATGGCATCGTCGTTGAACCAAGACGGCTCCAGCTCTGGCCGAATCAGCTTCGGCAAATCGATGTCATGCGCCCATTGTTCCAAATGAACGAGCGCTTGCCGGCCGCTCAAGATATCCAGAACGATTAGCTTGACGATATCGCTGGCTCGAGTTTGGCATTGTGGATCCACGGGAACGAGATGATCCATCAACTGAGGAAGGTCAAGATCTTTAAACAGGGTGCTTATTATATTCAAATAAGAACTTTCATAAATGGCCCGAATTCGAACGTCCATGATGGGCAAACTCCTTTGCTTTCCTTGTGTTTCAAGGTTTGATTCGACAGGAAGATAAAAAAATCCTCCCGATTTTTGTCGAGAGGGTGCGAAATGTGAGGTGAAGAGCCGTTTATATTAAAAAAATTCTTGAAAATACTACATAAGTTGAAATTTTATTTTACATCCCGCTGATTACTCTCATATCGGCTTGTACTTAGATGAAACCCGCAGTGAAAAATCCGAAATTCTTTATTGCAACTTATATATATTTATATTATATAATATTTTTTGAAAAAAACGGAAATGGAGATGGTAAAATGATCAAAAGAGTCGCAGCTCTCATTGGTGTTTTTAGCGTGGTTTTCGCAACGGTTGCTTTTGCTGCAAGTGACAGTTACAATGGTTATTTTACTACTTCCGTCATGACAATCGGGTCACTGGATGTATCGGATGGAAGCATCTCTGTTACCCACTCTCAAGAGTATACTTTAGGAAGAACTGTTTCCATAGATGCTTACCGTAAAGGTTGGCTTGGTTATAGTAAGGAGAAGACTGTTGGTAAAGTATCTTCTGATGTAACTAGTAAATCGTTAAGCACAAGTGGTTTTCCAGATGGTAACTACAAGTTAAAATTTGTCGAAATAAGTGGCAACTGCATAGGATGTAGAGAAATCCATGTTTGGGGTTCTTGGAAAAATTGATATAAGCGATGAATAGATTTATTATGAAAAGAGATAGTTTTTCAATCTCTTTTTTTTAAGAGGTGAGAACAATGACGGTTAAAATTTTAAAACAAATTGGTATTCTTTTAGCATGTTTGATCACTTCTCAATTAATCATGTATTACTTTGTAGATGATTATATTATTAATGTGGCTTCCAGCCCAATTATTTTTATTTCAGGTAGATTAATACTAGCGACTGTATTATGGATCGTTGTGAACCTACTATTCGGAGCTAGAAAATCAAACTTTAGTATAAAAAACTATCGGACACAATTCGTTTCTTTTTATATTATTTATTTAGTATTTTTAGTATCGATTTTGTTTTTCAAGGACGGGGTTTACCATCGTCAATATAACTTCATTCCACTGTTAAACCTTTTTAAATACCAAAATGTGAATAATGACATTTTCATCATCAATATTATTTCTAATATATTTATGTTTATCCCGTTAGGTATAGTTGCTTTGTTATTTATTAAAAATAAACTATTTAATTATTTACAAGTATTTTTATATACAAGTTTATTTATTGAGTTAATACAGTTTATTTTCAAAAGAGGAATATTTGATATTGATGATATCATTCTAAATACCATAGGAGGATTCATCGGCGTTTATTTAACCCAAAAGTTTTTATTAAAAAAAAAATCAATCTAAAAATCAATTACATTCTAAAAACTAGCTATTATCGCTAATTTTTTTGGTTCATCACCAAATTTTGTGATTTAGTGACAAAAAAGAGAAAGCACTGACGAGATCCTGGCAATAATGTTAGCGGTGAAA
>NZ_LQYX01000026.1:30051-59966 GCF_001587475.1 Geobacillus sp. B4113_201601 | reverse complement strand
GGCAAGCTTTTTTTCTTCCAACCGTTGAAACTCAAGGGAAAACCGTGAGTGTGGAGGATAAACTTTTGACAATACCGAATTGCGAAACGAGGTGAATGAAATGGAAACGAAGGAAGCGAAAAAAGTGATGGATCTCATCGTGTCGTACGAGCAACGGGGGATGAAAAAGGGGATTGAAAAAGGAATGGAAAAAGGAATGGAAAAAGGAATCGAAAAAGGCAAGATGGACGTTGCGAAACGGATGCTAGAGAAAGGATATGACGTGCCAACGATTTGTGAGTTGACCGGACTGCCAGTGGAGGCGGTGGAAAAGTTGAAAGAGTAAAAAGCGGAGGGGACGCTGTTCCGATGCAGCCAATCTGTTTTTTCACTCATTCTCCCATTGATGAAGGGAATCAGTGGTTTTTCACGGGCCTTCTAGGAGGCCGGTGATTTAATGCAAAATACTGCTGATTCCACCCATTTCTCAATTAGAGAAACCTCGTAGAATCAACTTTCTTTTCTGAATGAAAATACCGCCGATTCGTGTGTGACAGCGGTTTTTCACGGGCCTTCTAGGCTAGCGCCCCGACGTTCGTGTACAATGGCGGTAGGAGGGATCAAGATGCGCCATTGGTGGAAACGGCTGTTTTACGGGGGCGGCATCGCCGCGCTGTTTGCAAGCGCTTCCTTCACCGCCTATTGCGCTTGGAACGTGTATGCGTATCCGAAATCAGAGAAGGAACGGGTTCCGGAAACAACGAAAGAGGCCTATCATTTCGTGCTTGTGCCGGAGGAACTCGATAATGATTACTGGAGGCTCGTGGAAAAAGGAGCGAAAGCGGCGGCGAAAGAACTGGGGGTTGACCTCGAGTATATCGGCCCGCGGCAGGCGAATATTGATGAGCATTTGCGCATTTTGAAAAAAGCCGCGGCAGCGAAAGTCGATGGGATCATCACCCAAGGGTTGACGGAAGCGGAATTTGTCCCAGTGATTAACGAAATCACGGACAAAAATATTCCTGTGGTGACGATCGATACGGATGCCCCGATGAGCCGACGTGTCGCCTATGTGGGAACGGATAATTATTATGCCGGTTTTCTTGCGGGACGAGCGTTAGCTGAGGATACGGAGGGCAAGGCGACGGTCGCGATTATTACCGGCAGTTTGACGGCGGCGCACCAACAGCTGCGAGTGCGCGGATTTGAGGATGCGGTGAGACAGGAAAAAGGCATCCGCATCGTTGCCATCGAAGAGTCGCACATTACGCGTGTGCAAGCCGCGGAAAAGGCGTATACGATTTTGAAAAAGCACCCGGATGTGAATGCGTTTTACGGCACGAGTGCGCTCGATGCGATTGGCGTTGCCAAGGTGGTCGAGCAGTTTCATCGGGAGCAAAAGACGTATATTATCGGTTTTGACACGCTTCCTGAGACGATCCGCTATTTGCAAAAAGGAACGATTGCGGCGACCGTCGTGCAGGAGCCGTATGAAATGGGATACAAGGCTGTCCAACTGATGGCCGAGCTCGTCGCCGGGAAAGACGTGCCGGCGGTGACGAATACGGAGACGAAAGTCATTCGGAAAAAAGACTTGCCGCTGCGCCCGGCGCGCAATTATGAGGTCAACACGCCATGAAGGTGCCTGCCAAGCCTCCGTCGGGAGAAGGCGGAAAGCGGAGAACGGTTGGCGAACGCCGCCAAAGCATGAGAGATGGCCGGCCTTGACGTTCGACCACGTTCGGCTGGAAGTTTCCAGCGTCTCAGTCTCAGAACGTTGGGTGATTTACTTGACGTTCGACCACGTTCGGCTGGAAGCGGCAGGACGATGCAGGCGACAAAGCGCCGGTGACAGCGGGGTGGAATTCAGATGAACATTCGGACGAAGATGCTGCTTTGCTTTACCGTCTTTTTGCTTTTGCTAAACGGAGCGGTGTTTCTTTTGTATGAGACGAGCGAAGAGATGATGAGCGATTATGATCACCGGATGCGCCGATTGTTGTTGCTCAATGAGGTGTCGCAGCGGGCAAACCGAATGATGGAACAGCTCAATGCGTACGTCTCGGAAAAAGAAGGACGGTATGCACGCGCTTATGAGCAGGAGTTCCGCTGGCTGCAGCAACGCCGCCGGCAGCTCGGCGCCATCTTGCCGGTGCTGTCCGACCGGCTGGCGGCAGAAAACTATGAACATATGATTGAAAGTTTGCTGGAGGAGGCGGCGCTGACCGTCTATCATTTTCAAGCTGGAAATATTGGCTTGTACTCGTCCCACTTGCATGAAACGATGAACATTGCGTCCTTTTTGCAAGAGGAAACGTTAAACTTGATTGACGATGAGCTGACGGCCTACCAACGGCGGTACGATGAAGTGGAGCGGCGCAACCGCTATTTCCGCTATATGGGAATGGGATTGTTTGTCACGACGTTGTTGCTTGGCGCCTTGCTGGCGGTGTTCTTTTCCGGCCACTTAACGAAGCCGATCATTCTTCTCTCGCGCGCTGCCCGATCCATCGCTGACGGGCGGCTGGACGGGCCGGATATTGAGCCGATGACCAACGATGAGTTGCGGCTGTTGACGATCACGTTTAATGACATGCGCCGCAATTATTGATTTTCTTATTTGTGTACGGGTTTATCGGCTGGACGGGGTATGTGTCGTTAAGCAACTGGAACTTCCTTGTGCCGGATTGGTCGTTTGCCGGGTTGAAAAACTATTTGTATTTGTTTCATGATTTCCGCTTTCAAGCCGACTTGCGCAATACGCTTGTGTTTACGGTGCTGTTTATCGCCGCCGTCATTGTGCTCGGCCAACTGCTTGCCATTCTGCTTGACCAAAAGCTGCGCGGCGAGTCGTTGTTTCGCAACATTTTCTTTTTCCCGATGGCCTTGTCCTTTGTCGTCACCGGGGTCGTATGGCAATGGCTGTTCAATCCGTCCACGGGCGTCAACTTGTTTTTAAAACCACTTGGCTTGGACGGAAAATGGTATACGGATACGAACATCTTGTTCGGATTTCATTGGGGCAAGATTGAATTTGGCATCCCGGTCGCCATCATTGCGGTGGTTGTGGCGGCTGTTTGGCAAATGACTGGCTTTGCCGTCGCGATGTATCTCGCCGGCCTGCGCGCCATTCCGGATGAGGTGCGGGAAGCGGCGCGGATGGACGGGGCGACCGAGTTTCAATTGTATTGGAAAATCATCTTGCCGCTCCTCCGGCCGATCACGGTCAGCGTCATCATCATTATGGCTCATATTTCGCTCAAAATTTTCGATTTGATTTACGCCATGACCGGGCCGGGGGCGAACTTTGTCACCGATGTGCCGGGCGTGTACATGTTTGAAACGACGTTCCGCGGCAACTATTATGCGAACGGAGCGGCGATCGCCATGGTGATGCTGCTATCGGTGGCCATCTTTATTGTTCCGTACCTTATCTCGAGCCGCAAGGGGGGATCGTGATGGCGAGATCCGTATGGGCCCGGCCGTTTTTGTATGCGCTGGCCGTTGCCATGAGCGTGTTTTTCCTCATGCCGGTGTATGTCATGGTCATCACGAGCTTGAAGCCGCTTGATGAAGTGACATTGGCCGATATGTGGAAGCTCCCGTCGACCATCGATTGGAGCAGCTACGCCACAGCGTTTGACAAACTCGCCCCAAACTTTTGGAATTCGCTGCTGCTCGTCGTACCGGCGACGTTGTTGTCCGCGCTGCTGGGGGCGCTCAACGGCTACGTGCTTTCGAAATGGAAATTTAAGGGGGCAGATACGCTTTTTACGCTTATTTTGTTCGGAATGTTCATTCCGTATCAAAGCATTCTCATCCCGCTGATCCAATTTTTGCGCGAAATCGGGCTGTACAACACGATTCCAGGACTTGTGTTCGTTCATGTCGTCTACGGCATTCCGATCACCACGCTGATGTTTCGGAATTTCTACGCCGCGATTCCTGATGAAATGATTGAGTCGGCGAAAATCGACGGCGCTGGGTTTGTCCGTATTTTTCGTTATATTATGCTCCCCTTGTCCATCACTGGATTTGTCGTCGTGGCGATCTGGCAGTTTACAAACATTTGGAACGAGTTTTTGTTCGCCGTGACGATCACGACATCGGACAAACAGCCGATCATGGTCGCCTTGCAAAACTTATCCGGCAGCCAAATCGTGCAATGGAACGTGCAAATGGCGGGAGCCCTGTTGGCAGCGCTGCCGACCTTGCTTGTGTACATTTTCCTTGGCAAATATTTTGTTCGTGGGTTGTTGGCTGGTTCGGTGAAGGGTTGAACGGGCGAAAAACGGAAAACGTCTCCGTCAAGCCGCCATCATGGCGGCTTTTCTCTTTTGTCTTGTAGAATAGTTGAGCCTTGAGGGTGAGGGAGGCGATCGCTTCGCAGCGCTACACGCAGCCGGCGTTTCCCGAGCGCATGTTCCTTTATGTCAGCGATTGTTTCGAAAATACCGCCGCCGCATTCTGCCCATTGCCATCTTCAGCTATGACACCATCCGCAATGAACCGTCCTCGTTCACCATCCAGTTTTCGTTCCTAACCGTTGTTGGTTTCCATTTTCTTACCGTTGAACTGCGCAAGTTGCCATGGCGTGAGTACATTCGCCGCGACAACCCGGTCGCGGTCGCTCTGGTAAGCAAAATGGGGGATGATGAAAGTGAAAGAGTGGCCGCGGTGTCTTTGTTCCGGCCCTTGCCGGTATTGCGTTAAGAATGCTTGATATTGCCGGTGGATGGTGTGCTCTTTTCTCTTCCATGCCTCCTGCTTGCCAGCTGATTGGTGGAGTAGGGCAGCGATAGGGAACGTTGACGGTCATGCAAAAGCGTGGTAAGATAACATAAAAACATACTATTCATATTTATTTACTATGAATTAAAGGATGGGTGAAAGGGGAGAGAGCAGTTGATTCGATTCCAGTATATTGAGAGCGGAGGGGAACGCTTGGCGGTTTCGATTCATGATCCAGCTGTGTCGGTTGATCGTGATGATGTGCCTGTTGTTGTCATTTGTCATGGGTTTATCGGTACGAGGATTGGTGTGGATCGGTTGTTTGTCCAAGCAGCGGAACGATTTGCTTCGGCCGGAGTCGGAGTCGTCCGTTTTGATTATGCTGGTTGTGGGGAGAGCAGTGGAGAATATGGAAAAAACCGATTTGATGATTTCATTCGACAAACGAGAGATGTCATTCGTACAGTGGAACAATTTCCGTCGTTTCAGCGTCGGCCGCTTGTGCTTCTCGGCCATAGTTTGGGAGGGGCGGTGGCGACGGTCACAGCTGCATTGGATCGGCGAGTCGAACGATTGGTGCTTTGGGCGCCTGTTGCGTATCCACATGCAGATATTGTCCGCATTGCCACAGATGGGTATGGCCGCTCGGATGGTGAAACGATTGAGTACCGCGGATATCGATTGTCCCCTTCCTTTTTCACTTCGCTCGTTGACATCGACCCGTTGCAGGCGGCGAAACAGTTTCCGGGTGATGTCCTCCTTGTCCATGGAATAGCCGATCAAGAAATTCCTGTCACGTATGCAGATGTCTATGGGGAAGCATTCGGGCAACGAGCCGATTCACGATTTGCCAAACAAGTCATCCCAGAAGCGGATCACACGTTTTCTTCCGTCTCCGCGCGAGAACAGTTGCTGCAGATCACGACGGCTTGGCTTTTCCAACGTGCGGTGGTCGTCTAGCAAGGGAAGGTGCCCACGAACGAGCGGGCACCTTATCATTTCGAATGTCTGTGCTGTCGTTATTCTGATCTTCTCGTTGAAGCGGCGGACTTGGTCGCGAAAGAAGACGGCTGTCCTAGAGCTAGCCGTCTGTTCGTGAGCCGATCGGGCGGAACGCGGCAGCGGGATGATCATGCGCCAGGCGCGGGCCGTTCCCGAATAGCTTCTCCCGCATGGTTCCAGGGGTGTAGGCGGTTTTGTATAGACCGCGTCGTTGCAGGATGGGAACGACATATTCAATGAAATCGTCCAAATCTTTGGGCGTGATCAGATGGGTTAAATTGAATCCATCCACCCCCGAGCGCCGAGCTCGCTCTTCGATGGCGTCGGCGACCTGTATCGGGTTGCCGATTATGACGGATTCCCGTGTGAGCGTTCCGGCTTTTTGAAGCGCCTCACCGATCGTTAGCGGTTTTGTGGCGTCTTTTGTTAATGAAGCAGCTTTGTAGTGTCCATGATCCGTGGCGCGGAACAAGAACGGTTCATCGGCTGGCTTGGCTTCATATTCAGCCAAGTCATAGCCGCTCGCCCCGCTGAATTGGGCTTTGGCGGCGTCCATGCTCCATAGGCGGCGCAATTGTTCATATTTTGCTTCCGCTTGCTCCGTCGTTTTGGCGACAATGACCGTTAAAAAGGTGAAAAATTTCAGTTGTTGCGGATCTCTTCCGTATCGCTCGGCTCGTTGGCGAATGTCTTGAATGTAGAATGACAGCCGTTCGGGGGACGGAGCGCCGACGAAAACACACTCCGCGTGTTTGGCCGCGAACGCCCTCCCGCGTTCGGATGAACCAGCTTGGTACAACACTGGCGTGCGTTGCGGGGAAGGCTCGCATAAATGCGGACCTTCGACAGAGAAAAAGGCGCCGTGATGGTTGATCGGATGAATTTTGCCAGGATCAATCAACACGCCTGTCTCGCGATCTTCGAGGAAGGCACCTTCTTCCCAGCTTCCCTCCCACAACTTATAAGTCACTTCCAAACACTCATCCGCGACCTCATATCTCTGATCATGGGCGATCATTCTCTCCAATCCAAAGTTTTTGGCCGCATTGGGCAAATAAGAGGTGACAATATTCCACGCGATGCGGCCGTTTGTCAGATGGTCCAGCGTGGAAAATCGCCTTGCGATATGGAACGGGTGCTCATAAGTGGTGCTTGCCGTTAACACGAATGAAAGATGGGTCGTGACGCTCGCCATGACTGGAATGATTAAGGAAGCGTCGTTTAGTGGAAATTGCATCCCGTCGCGAATCGATGGATCTTTGCTTTGTCGATACGTGTCGTACACCCCGAGCACATCAGCAAAGAAAACAGCGTCAAACAGCCCGGCTTCGAGGCGCTTAGCCATTTCGATCCAGTAGTGGAGCTCTTTGTAGCGGCGGTGGCGCTCGCTGTCGGGATGCTTCCATAAACCGTGGGCATTATGCATCGCGCTTGCCATCTCAAAGGCATTGAATAATAGGGGTTGATCCATCAATTTGTCCTCCTTTCAAGACTGGCGGCTCTCGTGATGACGAGCCGCCGGCTGCTATGGATCATTGTTTTTGGAACCAATCGGGCCATACGTATCCTTTGTACTTCGGATCTTCTTTGATCAATTTAGCGAATTCTTTCGATTTGTAAGCGGCGATCAAATCTTTGACAAAAGGTTTGTCTTTGTCCTCCGGACGGATGGTGACGACGATCAAGTAGTAATCAGGCGTTTTTTCTAAGGCGACGGCTTCGGTTAATTTTAACCCAGACGATAAGGCGAAGTTGCCGTTGATCAAGGCGTAGTCCACATCGCCCAACGCCCGCGGCAGTTGAGCGGGATCCAATGGTTTGAGAATGATGTTTTTGTGAAATTTGGCAATATCTTTTTCCGATGCTTTTGTCGGTTCGACATCTTTCTTTAGTTCTAAAAGGCCGAGCTGCTGCAGCATCGTTAGCGCCCGCGCTTGATTGACCGGTTCGTTCGGCAAGGCGATGGTCGTTCCGTCCCGAATGTCATCGAGGGACGTATGTTTTTTTGAATATAAACCGATTGGAACGGTCGGAATCGAGATCAAGGGCTGCAATTTCATTTGATGTGTTTTGGCGAAGTTTTCAAGATACATTTGGTTTTGAAACACGTTGGCGTCAATTTCTTTCTGATCTAGTGCGATATTGGGCTGCACGTAATCATTGAATTCAATTAATTTCACTTTGTATCCTTTCTTTTCTAGATAAGGCTGAATGGCTTCGCGGATTTGATCGCTGTATGGACCGGCGGTGGCGCCGATCGTGATCGTTTTCTTTTCCTCTTGTGCCGAGGAAGAGGATGATGAGCAGCCTGTTGCTCCGAAGATCAATACAATAAGGGCGAATAGAAAAGAAAAACGCTTCATGAACGATTCCTCCTCATAAAAAGGTTGGTCAATGCCGCAAAAAAAGGCAGCCATTATCGGTTGAAAGCGAGGCCAGTGTTGCTTGACGGAACAGGCGCTTCGCTCATGCGAAACGTTTATCGCTTATCGATCCAGCGGGCGATCGAGTCGCCGACAAACTGGACGACCTGCACTAAGCAGAGAAGAATGATAATCGTTGTAATCATCACCGTGTTGTCGTATCGATAATAACCAAAACGAATGGCTAGATCCCCCACACCGCCGCCTCCGACAATGCCGGCCATCGCTGAGTAGCCGATCAAGCTGATTGCCGTAATGGTGAGCCCATGGATGATGCCGGGAAGAGCATCGGACAGCAGAACATCTTTGATAATCATCCACGGAGTGGCTCCTACGGCGGTAGCAGCTTCAATCACGCCTTTATCGACTTCCCGCAAAGCGGTTTCCACAATGCGGGCGAAAAATGGCGTGGCGGCCACGGACAGCGAGACGGCCGCTGCTGTTGGACCAATGGTGGTGCCAACGAGCAGTTTTGTCAACGGTAGCAAGGCGACTAGCAAAATGATAAATGGGATCGAGCGGACGATGTTGATGAGAAAACCGAGAATGGTTTGCAGTGGTTTGTTTTCCCAAAACAAACCACGATCTGTCACAAATAAGAGCACCCCAAGCGGAAGCCCGGCGATGACGGCGGCTAACAGAGAAATGCCCACCATGTACAACGTATCCCAGAACGCTTTTAATAGTTCTGGAGCCAGCGCTTCAAGCGGCACGATCGATCACCTCGACTCCTTTTGTCCGTTCGGCCATGTAGCGAATGGCGCGCTCGACTTCCTGTTCATCTCCGCTCAATTCTAACAGCAGCACCCCAAGCGGTGTGTCGTTAATGTACTCAATTTTTCCGTGCAAAATGTTCCCGCGCACACGGAATGTTTGCAGCGTGTCGGATAGGATGGCTTGTTCAGCGGCAGGCCCTTGGAACAAAATCCGCACTAACGTTCCGGTTCGCGCTTGAAGCAGACGTTCTGGAACATCTAGGCGCAGCACATGCTCAACGAACGAGCGGGTCAACGGCTGCTGCGGTTGGGTAAACAGATCGTATACGCGGCCGATTTCGACAATGCGGCCGTTTTGCATCACAGCGACACGGTCGCAAATTTCTTTAATGACTTCCATTTCATGCGTAATGACGACAATGGTAATGCCGAGTTCGCGATTAATTTGCTTGAGCAACTGCAAAATAGAAGACGTTGTCGCTGGATCGAGGGCGGATGTCGCCTCGTCGCACAACAGGACGGTCGGATTGTTGGCTAAGGCGCGGGCGATACCGACGCGCTGTTTTTGCCCTCCGCTTAATTGAGACGGATAAGCGTCACGTTTATCCAAAAGTCCAACCATTTCTAGCAGCTCGTGGACGCGAGTTTCGATTTCGGTTTTTGTCTTGCCTGCCGCTCGCAAGGCAAAGGCGATGTTTTCAAACACCGTTTTGGAACGAATTAAGCAAAATTGTTGAAAAATCATACCGATCTTCAATCGCGCTTCGCGCAATGCCGCTCCAGACAAGGCGGTGATGTCGGTGTCATCGATGATGATGCGGCCGGATGTCGGTCGCTCCAATAAATTGATGCACCGGAGCAAGGTGCTTTTTCCAGCGCCACTATGTCCAATGATGCCAAAGATTTCCCCGCTTTGGATGGAAAGGGAAACATGGTCGACGCCGACCACTTCTTTCCGATGGACGTTGTACATTTTCGTCAACTGTTCAATGTCAATCATGTCGTTCCTCCTTTCAAATGGTCGGAGAAGGATGTGGATTTGTGTTTGCTTTTTTGGCGGTTGTCGTTCCATTGGAAATGGCTTGGGACGCAAGCAATTCCAAGACAGCGTCTTCCATCGGCGGATTATGCAATCCCGCCCGAACGTCGCGGTAATATTGTTGCAACGGGTTGGAAAGCTGCAAGCTTTTGGCGCCGACGATGCGCATGGCCAAATCGACGACTCGGTTGGCGCTGTTTAAGGCAATATATTTGGCGGCTGCCAATTCCCGATCCATGAATGGGCGTTTTTCTGGAAGCGTATCCCATCGTTCGGCCACAAAATAAAGAAAATGTCGAGCTTGAAACAATTCCATGTCCATTTGCGCGATTTTTTGCCGAACGTGCGATAGATGGATGATCGGTTCGAATACGCTGTTCGGTTGATAGTGTAAGGCAAACGAAATGGCGTAATTTCTCGCCGCGATGGCCGTCCCTAAATAGCAGGCTGGAATATGCAAAAGCCACGCTCGGCTTCCTCCTCCTTTGACGAATTCCAATTGATCGAGTTCGACTAAAGCATCTTGAGGCAGTTCGACATGGTCGAAAATGACGTCATCGCTTCTTGTCCCGCGCATGGCGATCATGTTCCACGTTTGTTCAATGCGAATGCCGTCGAGTCGATGATCGACGAGGAAAAATCCGACTTTTCCCGTATCGGCAATCGTTGCGGTCACCAATGAGTAGTCCAAGGCTTCTGCCATTGAAGCAAATGATTTTCTTCCGGTGAGAATCCATTTTCCATCGCGTTTCACTGCCGTCGTGACCGGCTTTCCTCCGCGCGTCGGGCTTCCGGTTGCTTCTTCGGTGGCGAGCCGGTTGATGACCGCTTTTCGTTCGACAATTTCGCGGCAAAGCCATTCAAAGGTGCGCCGATTCCATGTGTTGCGTTCGCGAATGTCGTAGACAAGTCCCAAATGCCAACCGGCGCACAACCCGGTGGAAGCATCCCCTTGGCTAAGCCGTTCTTGAATGAGAATCAATTCATATAAGGACAACTCTTGCCCGCCGAATTGGTTGGGCACGGTCAACGACAAATAGTTCGTTTCTTTCAAACGGTTGAAATGCTCAAACGGAAACATCGCTTCTTCATCGATTTGCCGCATGTTCTGGCGAAATTGTTCTGCAAGCATGGCCGCCTGGTGCAACAGTTGTTCGTGACGTTCCGTTTTCACAAACAGTTGTGATAAATCATTGGCTAATTGTGGGATGACATCGGGAAACGACAATGGAATCTCTCCTTTTCGATCGATGTTCGACGATTGGTCTTGATTTTTCGATTCCTCACACGCGGATCGACTTTGGCACCGGCAATCCTAAGTGGTCTCTCAATGTTGTTCCTTCATAGTTGCGACGGAATAACCCGCGTTTTTGCAAAATTGGGATCACATGCTCAACGAATGATTGCAGTCCATTTGGATAATATGGGAACATGAGATTAAACCCGTCCGCTGCCCCTTGGAGAAACCAGTATTCGAGTTGGTCCGCGACTTGTTCGGGAGTGCCAATGATCGTAAAGTGCCCTCGCGCCCCGGCGATTCGTTGGTACAATTGGCGAATCGTCAATCGTTCGCGGCGCGCTAGATCAATGATGAGTTGACGCCGGCTTTGGTTTCCATTTGTTTCTGGAATGTCGTCGGGAAGCGGATCATCCAGTGAATAACCCGAAAAGTCGATGCTGCCTAAGTAGTCGGATAAAAACGCCAGTCCGACCTCTGGTACGATCAGCTCCTGCAATTGTTCATATTGCTCCCTTGCTTCCTGTTCGGTTCGGCCAATGTAAGGGGCTACGCCAGGCATGATCAACATATGGTCAGGGTTGCGTCCGGCGCGTGCGGCTTCCTGTTTCACAGTTTGGTAAAACCGCTGGGCGTCAGTCAACGTCGATTGGGCGGTAAACACGACTTCTGCAACATGGGCGGCGAAACGGATGCCGTCTTGTGATGAGCCGGCTTGAATCAAGACCGGTTTTCCTTGCGGCGGACGCGAAGAGTTCAGCGGTCCGCGCACAGAAAAATGTGTTCCATGATGATTTAGTGGCCGCCACTTTTCGGCATGAAAGTAGATTCCGGATGATTGATCGCGAATCAGTGCCTCTTCGTCCCAACTTTCCCACAGACCGTTGACGACATCGACAAATTCACGCGCACGCTCGTAGCGCAGCCGATGTTCCAAATGGGCCGTTTGGCTGAAGTTGTACGCTTCTTCCTCATAGTAAGACGTTACGATGTTCCACGCTGCTCGCCCGCGGCTAATATGATCGAGCGAGGAAAATTTTCGCGCGATGTGAAACGGTTCATTGTATGTGGTGGAAGCAGTGCCAGCCAACCCGATGCGATGGGTCACAGCTGCTAAAGCGGCGAGCAGTGTGAACGGCTCGAGCCGGACGATCTCGGCAGGGTGAGACAACGGCTCGATAGCGAGCCCGTCGCTGACAAACAACATGTCCAGCTTCCCTTGTTCCGCTATTTCAGCAATGCGGCGAAAAAATGTGAAATCTTCACACCATTCCGGCCGCACATCGGGGTGTCGCCATGCGGCGATATGATGGCCGACGCCCATGAGAAACAGCCCGAATTTCATTTGCCGCACACGCATGCCATGGACTCTCCTTTCGTAGATGACGGTGTCCAGATGTGATTTGCAATAGGAACCTCTTTGTTGATCAAGCCGATAGCGCGCAAATCACCGGCTTGTTGTTGCAAATCGCGATTAGATCCATACTTCCGTTTGTCGAAGGCGCTCGCGAACAAGAGGGATCACGGAAGTTCCTACTTGCTCGATCGTCTCTAAGTGAGGAAAGCCGCGCAACAATACGTAATCAAAGCCGAGGCCGATGAATTCAATCAGCCGATCAGCCACCTGCTCGGGAGTACCGACGAGCGCAATCGAGTTGCCCGACAGCACTTGAGTGAGCCCGGCCCATAAGTTCGGACCGATTTGGAAACGCCGCTCGGCGCTCGTTTTCATCAATTCGTGCAATCGTTTCGCACCAACCGAATCTCCCTTTTGAATCAGCTCGTCCTTTTTTCGTTTCGCTGACTCCGACAGATGGCTGACCAACGCATCGGCCTGCTCCCATGCTTCTTTTTCCGTTTCGCCCAACACGACTTGAAACGAGATGCTGTAACGCAGCGTCCGGCCATAATGCGCTGCTTTTTGCTTCATTTCCTCGATCCGTTCTTTCATCCGTTCGAACGTCTCGCCCCACATCATGTACACGTCCGCTTCTTTCGCCGCCACTTCTTTGGCAATGTCCGAGGCGCCTCCGAAATAAATGGGTGGGCGCTGTGCGGGTTTCGGAAACAGCGAGGCGTTTTCGAGACGGTAAAACCGTCCTTCATACGTGACGGAAGGGAGAGTAAACAGTTGCTTCAACAGATGGATGTATTCCCTCGTCCGTTCATATCGCGTATCATGGTCAAGAAAGTCCCCCTCAGCCGCTAATTCTTCTGGTGAACCGCCTGTCACGATATTGGGCAATGCCCGCCCATGTGTCCAACAATTGATCGTCGCCAATTGTTTGGCAAAAATAGCAGGTGAAGTGGCGCCAGGACGGGCGGCGAACAGAAGGTGCAATTTAGTCGTCCGCGCTGCCAGATAAGCAGCGACGGCCAACGAATCGAGGCAACCTGCGCCTGTCGGCAACAGCAGCGTGGAAAAGCCATGGGCTTCCGCTGCTTTCGCAATCGCCTCAATGTACTCGACTGTCGGTGGACGCTCTGGATTCTCGTCCGTTCCGGTCCAACTGTTCAAGTTCGTCGAATTGCTGCCAAGACCGACGAATGTGCTGTCTCCAGATGTCGGGGCCATCGTCATAAATTCAATCATGTTTCCGCCTCCTTGTGATCGGGATGGATCATCGCAGGACCGTCAAAGAGAACAGAGCGCTTTTCGTTTTGATCGTTGTTCGTGAGCGGTCCTTGTCAGCTGGCGACAATCATTTCCGAAGGCAACCGATCACTTGATGAAAGCAGACCATTCCGCCACCGCTTTTCGAATTCTCGGAACGGAATCGGCTGTTCCAACAAATAAAATTTGACTTGTTGCTCGACTGCTTGAGCGTAAGAGCGTTCACAAAACATATTCGGCGGGGAAGCGAAGGCGTCGGCTCCTTTTTCTTTGGCGAAACGGAGAACCGCGCTTCGGCGTCCCGCTTGCAACTGCTTGGCGATATTCGGATAGTCTTCGTACGTTTGCGAACTCGTGTGATAAAGGCGAATGGTCGCTCCTTCAATGATGGGGACAACGTTTTCCTGCTCATCGAGAACAAGGGCAATGATCATCAATGTTCCTCTCCATATCATTTCATAGTAACTTTATAGGTTTAATAAAAAATATAAAGGAGCTACTTCCATTTGTAAAATTGAAAAAATAGAAGTGATCGTTCAAAAAATGTGAAGATCCGTAGAGCATCTGCCAGCACATTGATCAAGCAAAAAGCGAAGCCATTTTTCCGTTGCAGGGTGGCTCGCTTCACTCGTAAACATCCGTAAGATGCCAACGGTCAGTCCATCGCGAAAATCGGCGATCGGTTGTGCCACCGTTCCTGCAGGAGGAGGAGTGACAGCAATCTTCGGCACGACAGCGATGCCAAGCGAAGCATGGACATAATATTTCAGCGCCAACATGTTGCTAATCTCGGTTTTGTATAAAGGTTGAATGCCTAACTCCACCAGGCGTTTTTCCAAATTGCGTCGAAATGGGCAGGCGGCGCTCGTTACAAGCAGCGGCTCATCGGCCAAATCGCGAAGATAAACGACAGATCGTTTCGCTAATGGGTGAGAGGCCGGAGAAAGCAGCACCACTTCTTCGGAAAACAACGGTTCAAAGCTCGCTCCTGCCATGGTTTCCGGTGTTGCGCAAATGGCTGCATCGATGTCTCCCCGCTCTACCATGTCCACAAGCATTTGGTTGCTATGAATTTGAATTGTAAACAGAATGTTCGGCTGCTTGTCCCGAAAGGCGCTGAGCCATGCAGGAAGACGGTGACTGGCTGTCGGCTCCATCACCCCGATGCGGACGACGCCTCTTTCGCCATCAATGCATTCTTTCAATGTTTTTTGTAAATGGTCGAAGCTTTTGAGCAAAAATTCCCCTTTCTCACTTAACAATTTGCCTGCCTCGGTCAACTGGAACGGTTTTCCTCGCTTAATGAGCGTGATGCCGAGCTCTGCTTCTAAGTTTTTGATATGAGTCGTCACAGTCGATTGCGCGTAGTTCAACTCTTCAGCAGCTCGCTGGAAGCTTTTATGTTTGACAACCGTTTGGAACGTTTTAATGGTGCGTAAGTCCATAGGGTTTCTTTCCCTTCTTGTCCCATCTTTTTTCGATCACAAAAAAGCAGATTGTCCTTCAGCTGAAGTCAATCTGCTTTCATCATGACAGGAAGAGTAGGTGGAATGGAGCTAGTTTGTGAAACTTGGAATCGCAAGGCGCCGAATGGCAGACTCCAACTCTGATATGCTTTCATCGAGCCGACGCGTCAGTTCTTCGGGCAACGAGTATCCGCCTTCATGGAGGCGTTTTACCCATTGATCGACAGCGTATACGCCGCTCAAAATATAGCGTGCACCCAAGGCGGACAGAACGGGTTTCAATGCGTAGTCAATGGCTAACAGGTGAGCGAGAGAGCCGCCAATAAACAACGGAAGAACGACTTTGTGTTGTAACCCTTTTTGCGGGAGCAAATCCAAATACGCTTTCAATACTCCCGTGTAGGCTGCTTTGTAAACCGGACTGGCAATGATCACGCCTTGAGCCTTCTCCACTTTTTGATTGGCCGCGACAATGGCGGGGCCGTCAAATCGAGCCCGCAATAAATCCTCAGCGGGCAAATCGGCCACACGAATCTGTTCAGTCGTGAATCCCGCTTGATGTAAAGCATGTTCCGCATAGTCAATGAGTCCATTAAGTCGCGATGTCGGCGATGGATTTCCATTAACAATAACGATCGTGGACACGGCTTCACCTCCCCCTTCTATATTTGTTAATTCATATAGGAATACTTTGTTTTGATCATCGTATCATGATGATAAATGCCATGTCAATCATGATATGTAGATTTTTTCTACCAGCGCCGTGTAAAGCGATATCGTTGTGACATCGGTGCGCCTAAAAACGTTAATGGGACAAGTTGTAAAACGATTGTTTTCTCCAAATTATTAGAAGGTCGTGAAAAACGGTTGCTTCTCTTGAGCAATGGGGGAACGTGTGAAAGGCGCTCCTGATGCGACAAGACTTATCTATTTAAGAAACCTTTGATAAGCGGATTGCCCCCTTAAATCACCGGCCTTCTAGAAGGTCATGAAAAACGGTTGCTTCTCTTGAACAATGGGGGAGCGTGTGAAAAGCACAGGGCTTTTCGATTTGAGAAACGAGGTTGGTAAGCAGCCTGTTTCCTTAAATCACCGCTCCTCTAGGTTCGCGGCCGCACGCTTTACAATTCGGGCGAACCGTTGATACGATAAAGAAAGGCACCGTCGGTGATCCTTCCGTGGGCGAGTGGAACCGACGAAGGTGGTAGAATGAACATAGAAAAAGAGAGTGGCTGCCGTCAAAATCGAACATCAACACTACGAGAAGGAAAGGGAAATCGGTATGATTCTAGGAGCCGTTGAAGCCGGGGGCACGAAATTTGTCTGTGCCCTCGGCGATGAACAAGGGAACATCCGTGAACGGGCGGTGTTTCCGACGACGACGCCGGACGAGACGATGGGGCGCGTCATCGACTTTTTCCGTCCGCACAACGTTGAGGCGATCGGCATCGGGTCGTTCGGCCCGGTCGATTTGCGTCCGGACAGTCCAACGTACGGGCACATAACAAGTACGCCAAAACAGGCGTGGGCGAATTTCGACGTTGTCGGCACGCTAAAACAAGCGTTCCCGGTGCCGATCGGTTTTGACACGGATGTTAACGCCGCGGCGCTTGGCGAGCAGCGCTGGGGGGCGGCGCAAGGGCTTGACAGTTGCCTGTATATGACGGTCGGGACGGGCATTGGTGTCGGCGCTGTCGTGGAAGGGCGCCTGCTTCACGGCCTGCTTCATCCAGAAATGGGCCATATGTTCGTCCGTCGCCATCCGGATGACGCGTTTGCCGGCATCTGCCCGTATCATGGCGACTGTTTGGAAGGCATGGCGTCCGGCCCAGCGATTGAGCGGCGTTGGGGGAAAAAGGGGGCGGAGCTGGCCGACCGGAAGGAGGTCTGGGAGCTCGAGGCGTTTTATCTCGCCCAAGCCATCGCCAACTATGTGCTGATCCTATCTCCCAAGAAGGTCATTGTTGGCGGTGGGGTGATGAAACAGCTGTCCATCTTGCCGTTGGTGCGCCAGCGTGTACAGGAGCTATTGAACGGTTATGTGCAGCATGAGGCGGTGTTGGAGAACATAGGGGAATATATCGTATCTCCGGGGTTAGGTGACAACGCCGGTGTGGCCGGGGCGTTGGCGCTCGCCGCGGAGCAAGCAATGAGGGGCGGTCGGCGTCCGTGAGACGCTCGACCGCTGTCATTTTGCCGCTATTCATCATATGACTACCCATTCAAACAATATCTGTTGATCTTTGACTACTTGGTCAAAGAAGTTTGGTAAAATGTTTGCGTAAAACGATAACGATCGTTTATAATAACATTGACTATTCGGTCAAAAGGTGGAGGCGAGAACGATGACGGATGTGCGAAAGTTGGTGGAGTGGCTGCGGCGGCGCGGCGTGCGCGCTAGCTTGGTGAAACCGAGGATCGCCTTGCGGTCGGATCGTTCCTGGCTGACGGCAGGCAAGCAGGGGATGAGCCGCTGCCATGGATGAACGGCGCACGCAATTTATTGAAATGGCGATGAAATTGTTTGCCGAAAAAGGCTACCATGCGACGTCGATTCAGGACTTGGTGGATGCCTGGGGCATTTCCAAAGGGGCGTTTTACCACCATTTTGCCTCGAAGGAAGACTTGCTCTTGGCGGTGCTTCGCCACTACAGCGAAAAAATGGTGGCTGAGCTGACAGCGGACGACGGGGAAGGGACGGAAAAAGAGCGATGGATTCGCCAGCTGTCGGCCCACTTTTCCCATATTCATGAGTATAAAGATTTTTTGCGCATGATCATGTCGGAACAGCTGCCGAAAGTAAATCCAGAAGTCGAGCGTTATATGTTCCGCCAGCACGGTCGTCTTTTTTGGTGGTATTGCACCCGCTTAGAGGACGTCTACGGCGAGGCGGTTCGCCCGTACGTGTATGATGTGGCCATGATGATCAACGGCATTGTCCGGCAATATTTGTTTTATTGTTTTTTCACGAGGAGGCGTTGAACGCGGACGAGATCGCTCGCTTCCTCGCGCGCCGCTTCGATGCGATTGTCGCCAGCTTTGCGGCTGATGAGCCGCCGCTGCTCACGAAAGAATCGCTCGCGCCGTGGGTGGAGCTCGAAGAACGGGAGCGACAACGGCAGCGCGAGCGGCTCGCTTCAGCGTTTTCCGCTGCCCGCGCGGCGGCGCGGGAGCTTCGCTCGAAACAGGCGCGGGAGATGCTTGAGGCGATCGCGGCGTTGGAGGAGGAGCTGCTTGGCCGCGATGGGTCGCCAAGAGCGTATTTGGTGGAGGCGTTGCGGTTGTATTTGCGGCAACACGCGGCTCCTCCGCTCGCCGACGCTTTGGCAGCGCTCAACGATGAAATTCAAGCGTATCAACAATCGGAGCGATGGGAGAGGGAAACATGGAGAAAGCATTGACGGCGCCGGTCGGTACGATCCGGCATCGTTCGCTGTTGATTACCGGACTGGTGATCGCGATGTTGTTTGCGGCTTTGGACGGGACGATTGTCGGAACCGCGATGCCGCGCATTGTCGGCGAGCTTCACGGGTTGGGGATCATGACGTGGCTGACGACGGCGTATATGTTAACATCAACGACAGTCGTGCCGATCGCCGGGAAACTCGCTGATTTGTTGGGGCGGCGGCTCGTGTACGTGAGCGGGCTCGTCATCTTTATGATCGGTTCAGCCCTTTGCGGCATGGCAAACGATATGACCCAGCTTATTCTTTATCGCGGCCTTCAAGGCATCGGCGGCGGCATTATGATGCCGATGGCGATGGTGGTCATCGGCGACGTGTTTACGGGCAAAGAGCGCGCCAAATGGCAAGGGGTGTTCGGCGGCCTGTACGGCCTCGCTTCCGTGCTCGGTCCACAAGTCGGCGGCTTTATCGTCGATCACTTGAGCTGGCGTTGGGTGTTTTATATCAATTTGCCCGTCGGCATTGTCGCCACCGTGCTGATCGCCATGGGATTAAGCAAACACAAAGCCGAAGGGCCGGTCAAATTTGACGTCGCAGGGATGACGACCTTGACAGTCGGAGTGGTCAGTCTATTGCTCGGATTAACGTTTGGCGGCGACCGCTATCCGTGGGGGTCTTGGCAAATCATTTCCTTGTTTGCTTTGGCGGCGGCTGGTTTTGTCTTGTTTGCCTTGGCGGAAAAGCGGGCCGCGGAGCCGATCATCCCGCTTTGGTTGTTCCGCAATCGGGCGTTTACGCTTCTCAATGGCATCGGCTTTTTCATGAGCATCGGCATGTTTGGCGCCATTATGTTCGTGCCGTTTTTTATGCAAGGCATCATCGGGGTGAGCGCCACCCAGTCGGGAACGATCATGACGCCGATGATGATCACGATGATCATCAGCAGTGTCATCGGCGGCCGGCTCGTTTATCGGATTGGCGTCAAACCGCAGTTGATCATAGGCATGGCCGTGATGGTTGCCGCGTTTGGGCTGCTTGGCACGATGGGAATCGACACGTCGAAATGGACGGCAACGCTATATATGATGATTCTCGGCCTTGGCACCGGTTTGGTCATGCCGATTTTGACGCTTGCTTTGCAAGAAAGCTTCTCGAAATCGGAACTTGGCGTTGTCACCTCTTCGAGCCAGTTTTTCCGTTCCATTGGCGGAACGTTTGGCATGACCGTGCTCGGCGCCGTGATGAACGAGCGGTCAAGCGCGTTGCTCGATGAGCGGTTGATGCCGAAACTTGAAGCGTTGCCAGCACAGGCGAAAGGGCTTGTCGACCGCTTTGCGGACATGATTCACAGCGATCCGCAAGGGCTGTATTCCGTTCTCTTCAGCCCGGAGACGATGGCCAAAATTCCAGCGCCGCTGCGCGACATGTTCGTGCCGGTGCTGAAGCAATCGCTTGTCGATTCCCTGCAAGCCGTCTTTTGGTTCGGGCTCGCGTTTATCGCGGTCGGCTTGCTGTTAGTGTTCGGCTTGAAACGGATTGTCTTGTCTGATCGGGCAGAGGCGATGAAGCAGGCAAGAGAGACGGAGTAAAGAAAAGGAAATGGCGGACCGCGCCTCATTTGGTCAGGTGGCGGACCGCCATTTTTTTGCTGCGACGAACAAACCGCTCCGAAGCGGATAAAGCATCTGGGAACGGGGACGAATGGCAGCTTCCGTGTTTTTTATTGGTTAAGCGATTCATGCGGTGCACATGGCGGCCTCACAGCAGCATCCCGCATGGCGGCTACGGCGCGCCTGCATCCGCGCCCTGTCCGAAGACGCGCGAGCGGGTGAGAAAGCGAACACCTTCCGGACCTTCAAGCGAAAACATGCCGCCGCGCCCGGGAACAACATCGATAATCAGTTGAGTATGCTTCCAATATTCGTATTGCGCTTTGGCGATGTAAAACGGGCAGCCGCCGATTTCGCCAAGCAATACGTCGGAATCACCGACGATCAACTCGCCGAGCGGGTAGCACATCGGCGAACTGCCGTCGCAGCACCCGCCCGACTGATGGAACATGAGCGGTCCGTATTTCGCTTTTAGCTTGTCAATTAATGCCAACGCCGCTTCCGTTGCGATCACTTTCGGCTCTTCCATCATCCATCGCTCTCCTCCTTTGCCTAGTAAGTTCTTTCCGAATGGAATGCCCCCGCTGTTTGCCTGAGGTCGATGCCCTCAACAAACAAAAGAAAGGGAAACAAGCACGCCCCTCATTCGCAGCGGATGACGTCCCGGACGTTCGCTTGGCGTCGCGTTCTTGAGCCGGATCCTTCGCCTGGCGCTTGGCCGGGAGACTGTCTTTTCCATTCTCATGGCCATTTCACAATATTCAACCAGCGCCGGTCCTGCTTTGTATCTTCCTGATCCACGATTAAATGATCCTGTTGATCAAAATAAAGCAGTCTAGGATAACGATCAAGAGAAACCTTTACCGCCTTCCATTTCCCGTTTCGCTGCTCATACACCGATACAGCTCCGCGATCATCCAAAAAGGCAAGCTTCCCGTTAGAAACATCAAAATATTGAATGATTCCATGAGAAACAGGGAAACGAGAAAAACGTTTCGTTTTAAGATCAAAATATCCAAATGTCTGCTGATCCGGGTATTCCAAATCTTCTAAATGGATAGCATAAATCAAACCATTATCGTATTCTGCATAAGCGGGGAACGGAGCAGGCGATTCATATGAAGCGCTCCTACCGGTGCGAATGTCGTAAACATAATAATATCCTTTGCCATCGTGCGAATCGGTCCATATTACTTTTCCGTTCCGGAGCGAAACAAATTCATTATATAACCCTTGGGAAACAAGGCGGCCAATGGTTTTTCCTTGTTTTGTTGGTAAATGGAATAGCTTCACTTGCCCAAACTGAGAACCTTTTTCCGTCCATGCTATATACTCTCCGTCTAACACAGGGTTAAACACTGTTGGTGGGGAGGAGTTGGACCGAGCCGCTAAAAATGTAGAACCTGTCTTGCGATCCATGACCCAGATGGTCGATTCGGCCCCAAACGATGTAGAATCCTCCCAAACAACCCAACGATTATTCGCTTGAACCCACTGCACCATCGCTTCCTCATGAGCCGATTGAAACAACATTCGTTGCTTTTTGGTTTTCACATTGACAGCCAGCAATTCATTCACCGATGCCCGGTTCGTTTGATCGGCATTGACAGCAATAAACAGTTCGTTTCCAACCAAGGAAGCATGCGTCCAATTGGGCGCCGAAACATTCCACTTCATCACCGTAAGTGGATTTTTGTCATGATGTTCGTTCTCATCGGCGTGATACGCCCGAAGTTCACATCCATTACACAAAAAGGAAAATATGACGAAAAGAAAACAAACGAAGCTTTTTTTCATCCGCTCCATCTCCCCCTTCAGTCTCCTATGAAAAGAGGGTGTTGGCCCAAAAGGTTGTCGGCCTTCAAGATAAGCACAACATATCGTGCGGCACGTGTGTATATAGCAACGAAAGAGGGGATCCCGATCCTTTTGGGACACCCTCTCATCAAAACGGGTGGCTGCTTCGCCTCGATTGCGACAAAGGCGAGGAAGAGTGGTTTGAGCGCTTGCCCCACTGGAAACAGGGAAAGTGGAGCGCTGGCTGTTAGAACAAGCCGAGCTTTCTCGGCGAATAGCTGACGAGCAAGTTTTTCGTTTGTTGATAATGGTCGAGCATCATTTTGTGCGTTTCGCGCCCGATGCCGGACATTTTGTAGCCGCCAAATGCCGCATGGGCCGGATAAATGTGATAGCAGTTCGTCCACACGCGGCCGGCTTGGATGCCGCGGCCGAACCGGTACGCGGTGTTGATGTCGCGCGTCCAGACGCCGGCGCCGAGGCCGTACAGCGTCTCATTGGCGATGGCGAGCGCTTCGTCGTTGTCTTTGAATGTCGTGACGGCCAACACCGGCCCGAAAATTTCTTCTTGGAAAATGCGCATTTTGTTATGTCCTTTGAAAATCGTCGGCTTCACATAATATCCGCCGGCGAGCTCCCCTTCCAGCATGTTCCGTTCGCCGCCGATCAAAAGTTCAGCACCTTCTTGTTTGCCGATGTCGATGTACGACAAAATTTTCTCAAGCTGTTCAGAGGAGGCTTGCGCGCCGATCATCGTTTCCGTATCGAGCGGATTGCCTTGCTTGATTTGTTTGACGCGCTCAAGTGCTCGTTCCATAAAGGCATCGTAAATCGATTCATGGATGAGGGCGCGCGACGGGCATGTGCACACTTCACCTTGGTTTAAGGCGAACATCGTCAACCCTTCGAGCGCTTTATCGAGAAACTCGTCATCTTTGTCCATCACATCGGGGAAGAAAATGTTTGGTGACTTGCCGCCAAGTTCAAGCGTGACCGGTACGATGTTTTGCGAGGCGTATTGCATGATGAGCCGTCCGGTCGTCGTTTCGCCGGTGAACGCCACTTTCGCCACGCGCGGATTCGAGGCGAGCGGCTTGCCGGCTTCTAAGCCAAAGCCGTTCACAACGTTGACGACGCCAGGTGGAAGCAAATCTTCGATGAGTTCGATGAGGACGAGAATCGACGTCGGCGTTTGCTCCGCCGGTTTCAACACGACGCAGTTGCCGGCAGCGAGCGCTGGCGCGAGTTTCCAAGCCGCCATTAAAATCGGGAAGTTCCACGGGATGATTTGTCCGACAACGCCGAGCGGCTCTTTGAAATGATAGGCGACCGTATCGTGGTCGATTTCCGAAATCGTTCCTTCTTGGGTGCGAATGCAGCTAGCAAAATAGCGGAAATGGTCAATGGCGAGCGGAATGTCAGCTGCGAGCGTCTCGCGGATCGGCTTGCCGTTTTCCCACGTTTCCGCGACCGCGAGCATTTCCAAGTTTTCTTCCATCCGATCGGCGATTTTGTTCAGCAAACGGGCGCGCTCGGCAGGTGAAGTGCGCCCCCACGCCTCTTTTGCCGCATGGGCGGCATCAAGCGCCAGTTCGATGTCCGCCGCTTTTGAGCGCGGCACTTCGCAATACGGCTGCCCGGTGATCGGCGTAATGTTTTCAAAATACTCGCCGTCCACCGGCGGCACCCATTTGCCGCCAATAAAGTTTTCGTAGCGCTTTTTAAATGTGACAAGCGCGCCTGGCTGACCGGGTTGTGCGTAGATCATCCCCCGACTCCTCCTTTGTTTTTTGTACCCGCTTTCAATGGTAGGAATATTTTAAAAATTCCTTCCGATGATTAGATTAGCATGGCTGGACAATATTGTCAAACAGAAAAACGGACGTGTCGTCGAGGACGATAAGGGAGAGATAGGGCGCTTGGCGCGTTTTCCTAGGAGGCCGTGATTGAAGGGGCAACCGCTGATCAAGCCTATTTCTCAAAGCGAAAAGCCTTGTCGCATTAGGATCGCCTTTCAAACGCCCCCCATTGCTCAAAAGAAACAGCTGTTTTCCACCAAGCCATCGAGGAAGATGATGAAAAACCGCTGCTGCCTTTTATCAATGGGAGAACGCGTAAAAAGCAGGACCGTGCCACAAGGCGTTTCGAATTGAAAAATGACGTTGTAAAGCCGTGTCCCCGATTCAATTACCAGCTCTATAGGTCTTCTCATGCCGCGCTTCCCGCCACCGGGAGACAATTTTCGCCAGCAGCGGTTAATCGACCTCGAGCCCTTCAAGCAAGCGGCTGGCGTAGACGCTGCAAAGGTGATGAAACACTTCGAGCAGCTCGTTCGGATCAGCGGCGAAAAAGGCGCTCGCTTCTCGTTCGTTTTCTTCACGGACGAATTGAAATAAAAAATCGGTGGCGATGCGGTTGAACAACAAGAGCGCGCTGTAAGAGCGCTCCAGTTGGCGTTTTCGCTCTGTTTCATCGGCGATTTCGGCAAACGCCCGTCCATAGCGGGCGACCAGTTCTGGCAATCGGCGGTGGATCACACGCTGGGCGTCGGTCAGCATGGCTTCCATCGTGGTCGGTGATAAAAATGTCCGTTCTCGCAGCATGTAACCCCAAATTTGCTTCAACGCGTGGGCGGACTCGCCGGCAAACGCGATTTGGTCAAGCAAATTTGCGCTGTAGCGCTCGTTGTCGGCAGCCTGAATGCGGAGCTGCATAATCACTTCGAGCACATCAGAATGAATTTTTTCCTTCCGCCATTCTTTCGTCAGATCATGAAGCAAGATGGAAAGTAAGCGGGCCGCTTCCTCTTTTGTCATCGTCCGCCAGTCCTTTCGCGACAAAGTTCGTCTCCTTTTTCATTTTACAAACTTGCGACTGTAAAAGTCTACTGCTGGCGACAGATGCATGAGACAGGCCATACGGGCGATGGAGTTGGGAAACATAGCGGCAGAGCGTTACGATGTTCCATTGCCGAGTGAGGAACGTTGACGTATGATAAGATTAGGAACAAACGGATAAGGGCTGCGTCTGGAAGATCGATGGAAAACGATAGTTCCTTACCGATGAACTTGGAGATTAAAAGAGTGAATTCGGTCCAACGCTTATTACAGGAGAGGGGAGAGACGATGAAACCGTTGCGTTTGCGCGGTCACCATTTGCTTTGTGTGCACGGATTTCGCGGCATGGGCTACAGCCCATCGTTTGTTGAAAAAATGTCGGAGATCGTCGCCCGTATTCGGGATGAAACCGACGATTTTCCGATTGAAGTCGTTGCGGCGCTCGACGAGGCGTGCCTCGTCTGCCCGCACCATGGGGAAACGACATGCGAAGCAGGTCCTGATTCTGACGCTCATGTCCGTTCGCTCGATGGCAATGTCATTCGCCACTTAGGTTTACAACCGGGCAGCGTGTACTGGAAGTCCGAACTGATTCAGCGGACGGCGGAGCGGGTCAAGCCGGATGATTTGGATGAATTATGCCGCGGCTGCTCGTGGCTGCCATATGGCGTCTGTAAAGAAGGAATCGCTAACGTCCGCCGCGGCAATGTGGCGCAAACGTGAGGCTCTAGGGGGCCGGTGATTTAAGGGGACAAGTCGCTTATCAAGCCCGTTTCTCAAATAGATAAGCCTTGTCGCATCAGGATCGCCTTTCAAGCGTTCCCCCATTGCTCAAGAGAAACAACCGTTTTTCACCAGCCTCCTAGGGGGCCGGTGATTCAATCGTGTATACCGATTGTTGGCATCATTTCTCAAATGGAAAAGTCTTGCAACACTGCGTACTTTTATTCATCGACCAAAGGAAACCAATGTTTTTCACCAGCCTTCTAGGGGGGCTGGTGATTTAATGGCGTATACAGCTTTACCATGTCATTTCTCAATTAGAAAAACCTTGTTGCATCGATCTTGCTTTTCGCCCATTCCCCCATTGAGTAAGGGAATCAGCGGTTTTTCACCAGCCTTCTAGAGGTTTTCGAAAAACAGGAAGGCCGATGAAAAGACGCTGAGCCATCGCCCGTTGAATCAAGGCGGCCTGTTTCATCGCCGTTTTTCCGCCATCGCCCCAGCGGTTGGAAGGAGGATCATGGTGGCGAGGAGGCGTTCGCGGAAATTTCTAAAAAATGAATAGTTCCATGGGCGGAAAAATGTGATATGATAAACAATTATAAAGACTTTCGACAGAAAGGGTCATGCACGATGAAGGTAGCCAAATTCGGTGGAAGTTCGGTGGCGAGCGCCGCCCAATTCCGCAAGGTGGCCGATATTGTCAGCTCGGATATTGAACGGCGGATCGTCGTCGTGTCGGCGCCCGGGAAACGGTATAAGGACGATGTAAAGGTCACCGATCTGCTCATCCGCCTAGCGGAACAAGTGATGGCCGGCGAACCATACGGGCAGACGGTCGAGGCCATCGTAAAGCGGTATGCGGACATCGTCAACGAGCTTGGGCTTGAGGCCGGCCATTTTTTGGGCGAGCTCAACGATGATTTGCAATCGAAAATCAGCGCCTATCGCCATGAACCACCTCGTTTGCTCGATGCCATGAAGGCGAGCGGCGAAGATCACAATGCCCGCCTCATGGCCCTTTACTTGCAAGATCGCGGACTGGCGGCAAGCTATGTGAGCCCGCTCGAGGCGGGCATCATCGTCACCGATGAGCCAGGCAATGCCCAAGTGCTTCCGGAGTCGTACGACAAACTCAACCAATTGCGCGACCGGCGTGGGGTATTGGTGATTCCTGGGTTCTTCGGCTATTCGCCATCCGGCCATATCGTCACGTTTCCGCGCGGCGGGTCAGACATCACCGGTTCGATCGTAGCGGCTGGTGTTCAAGCAGACGTGTACGAAAACTTTACAGACGTTGATTCGATTTACTGTGTCAATCCATCGATTGTGGTGGACGCCCGCAAGTTGAAAGAAATTACGTACCGCGAAATGCGCGAGCTGTCGTATTCCGGCTTTTCCGTCTTCCATGATGAGGCGCTTGAACCGGTCTACCGCGCCGGCATCCCCGTTTGTGTGAAAAACACGAACAACCCCGCCGCCCCTGGCACATGGATCGTCGCCAAGCGCAACCATATCGATGAACCGGTCGCCGGGATCGCGAGCGATACCGGTTTTTGCAGCATCAACATCAGCAAATATTTAATGAACCGCGAAATCGGTTTTGGCCGGCGCGTGCTGCAAATTTTGGAAGACGAAGGCATCTCCTATGAGCATACGCCGTCAGGTATTGACAACATGTCGATCATTTTGCGCGCCGATCAGCTGGCTGAAGGAAAAGAAGCGCGCATTCTCGCCCGCATCCGCGAGGAGCTGGCCGTCGACGAAGTGACGGTCGAGCACGGCCTAGCGCTTATTATGGTCGTTGGTGAAGGGATGGAAAAAACGATTGGGATGGCAGCGAAAGCGACGATGGCGCTTGCGAAGGCGAACATCAACTTAGAGATGATCAACCAAGGATCGTCCGAGGTCAGCATGATGTTCGGCGTCAAGGAAGAAGTCGTCAACGAGGCGGTGCGTGCCTTGTATCATGCGTATTTTCGGGAGTTGACCGTCACTCGACCTTCATAGGTGCACCGCCTTTTTTTGTTCTTGCTCTTTAGGAGCGGTGATTTCGTACAATCGGTTTCTCCGTTCGAACAGCCTGACGGAATCAACCTTCTTTTTGGCGAAATGCCGCTCGTTTGCTTATGGCCGCCGTTGTTCACCGCCTTCTTTCGCCCGCGCTTGATGCGCCACGGGAGGCGCACGGTCTTTGCCGCAAGCCGGGAGGCGCGAGACGGGAAAGATCCATGGGCAGCGTGATCTGCCGTTCGCCTAGGCATGAAAATCCCGCGCTAGGCCGGCATTTTCAAGGAAAAGATCCATGGGCAGTGTGATCTGCCCTCCGCCCGGGGATGAAAATCCCGCGTCAGCGTGGCATTTTCAAGGAAAACATAGCGAAAATCGCGAAGAGGTTCTGCTCGATGTCAGCGGACCTCTTTTTTTGTTTGGGGGTAGAGCGGGGAAAGCGCCGGCGCGGAAAACCGGCTTAGCCAACGGGTGTCGTAGGCGGTGGGGAATAGCGGTCGTTTGGATTGGTGTGATTTTTTTGCGCTGCTGTACATAAGAAGACAAAACTCGGAAAATACTACCAGTAGAAAAGAAAGCAGGTGAAAGGAGGAAACAATGGTGTCGAAAAGGCTGATCATCATTGCGTTGGTGGTGACGCTCTCCGCGTTTCCTTTGAAAGCGGACGCCATCAGTCGGAGCGAATTGGAGCAGTATGCCGCAAGCGTCGGCTGGACGGTGAGCGACTTGTTGGCTTACTTGGACCGATACGGGTTGACGGCCGCTGACTTTCGCACGATTGATGAGCTGAAGCAGTGGGTGGGCACGCCGCTGACCGAACCGCTTTTTCATGACGTGCTGCGCCGCCATCGGCTGACTGTGGAGGAGCTGGAAGCGCTGCTTGGCCAGTTTGGTGAAACCGTGCAAGATTACCTTTTCGTCGAGGACTTGGATCGGGCCATTCGCTTTTACTCGCAACATAACGCCGCCATGCAGCAAATCAATGACTTGCTTGGAGCGCTCGGCATGAACGAGCAGGAGGTACGGAAATTTTCCCGCCATGTCGCTTCGCTTTCCGATCCGCAATTGTCGGGCAAATTGCGGGCGCTCCGTGCGCGGTTGCGCCCATTTGAGGAAACCGAAGGGCCGTGGACGAGCGAACAGCGCCGCGAACTAAAGGCGATTTGGCAAGAGGCGCTCGCCCTTCTGGAACTAAACGCTCATTGCTCCGCTGACTGGTCCGGCATCAAGGCAGCGGGGGCCGAACCGCTCCACGTGCGGCTATACAACCGCCAAGGGGAACAAGTCGCTGATGTCGCCCTGACAAGGGAGATGCTCTCATCGGGCTATATCGTCCGGGCTGGGGAAAAAGGAATTGAGGCCGGTCTGCTGGCGTTGGAGATGAAAGGGGCGATGTACGGCGAGAAACTGCCGGAAACTGCTTCACCGTACTTGGCGCGCACGTTGGCTGGGGCACTGCTTGCCTGTGCCGGCCTCTACCTTTATCGGCGGACCGCGCGGTGGCGGGGGTGAGTGCGGATGAAGCGCAAACTAGCGACTGCCTTCCTTTCTTCGCTTTGCCCGATATTTCGTTGCACGGCGCTCGTTTTGCTCGTCATCGGAATTTGGCTGGTCGGCTGGAACGGGTATTGGTACATGGTGGGCTGGAAGGCCGCTAAGCCGGATCGAGTCCTTTCTTCACTAAAGCAAGAGTCCGGTTCGAACGCCAACACGTCCGTTTCAGCTGACTGGGCCGGCAAGCGCGCGAAGTCTTCTCCTTCCTCGGCGCTTGGCGCTTATCTCGGTGAAATGACAATTCCGAAACTCGGAGTGGCCATTCCCGTGTATGAAGGCGTTCGTGAACAGGAGCTGCGCCGTGGCGTTGGCCATTATCCAAACAGCGCGTGGCCGGGAGGCGAGGGACATGTGGTATTATCGGGGCATCGCGATACGGTGCTGCGCCGCCTCGGTGAACTGGGAATTGGCGATGCCATCATCCTCCGGACAGAAGGCGCCGCCGTTCATTATCGTGTTGTCAACGTACGCATTGTCGATGACGAGGATCGGACCGTTCTTGTCGACAAAGCGCGCCCCACCTTGACGGTGACAACGTGCTATCCGTTTCATTTCATCGGCCGCGCTCCAAAGCGCTATGTCGTCATCGCCCGCCCGGTCCGCGTCGACCGTTTGAAACTTTGAGCTTGTCTCCCCGTCTCTATAAGCCGGTGAAAAACGACTGATCTCCTTCATCAATGGGAGAATGAGCGAAAACGAGGACCGATGCAACAAGGTTTTTTAAATGGAGAAATGACATGGTAAAAGCTGTATCCACGAGTCAATCACCAACC
>NZ_LQYX01000026.1:0-30012 GCF_001587475.1 Geobacillus sp. B4113_201601 | reverse complement strand
TTTTCCCAATCGTTTCTCAAGTAGAAAAAACTTGTTCCATCAGCCCTGATGTTTACACGTTCAATCATTGATCAAGAAAAACAGTGGTTTTTCACCAGCCCTCTAGGGAGCCGTGGGACGTCACCGTTTCGCTTCGCGCGGCGCTTTGGCGTTTTGCTGCTTTTCCATTTGCTGACGAAACTGCTGACGAAACGCTTGCAGCAGCGCCTCGCCTTGCAGCCCTTTTTCTACGAGCCCTTCCAATACGATTTCTGCTAGGCGGGTTCGTCTCGGAATCATCAGCCCTTCCATCAAGACGCTAATATGGCCGTTCATTTTCGTGATCGAGCGGACAGCGACCAGCATGTTGGCGGGATCATTGCCTGGATTGGTGATCGTCACTTGCAGCTGAAACTCCGGTTGCTGCTGTAGGCTCGCAAACACCGGTTCATACTCATCGTCCAAATACGCTTCCACGAGCCAGCGGTTTTGCCCATCCTCTTTGTTGATAATCAACCCGTCGATAAAAGGAATGTCTTGGCGCTGCCTTTCGCTGTCGATGACCGAGAGCCCGACGAGCTTGAACGTTTTCATGTCGTCCACCTCATTACCCGTTGTCTTACATCGATTATAGCATAGGCGATCGGGAGAGGAAAAACCGCAAATCGATTAGCATTTTTGTCGTTTAGTGACAAAAACAGCATTTTTGCCTGCTTTTTTGAACGAAAAATCGGCATGTTTCGCGGCCTTCTACGCATAGAATGCGCGAAAAAATGCAAAAATCGCGATTTTACGGCAGAAAACGGGATCATTTATGATAAAAATGCGATGGGCGGAAAGGGGGGATGTGTCGAGGCATGATCAATCAAGTCGTGCTGGTCGGTCGATTGACGAAGGATCCGGAACTTCGCTATACGGCCGACGGCGCCGCTGTGGCAACGGTTACGCTGGCAGTGGCAAGAAATTTCCGCAATGCGGAAGGAGGGATTGACGCCGACTTCGTTCCTTGTGTTTTATGGCGGAAAACAGCCGAGCATACCGCCAATTACTGCCGAAAAGGCTCAATGGTGGCGGTGACCGGGCGAATTCAGACGCGCCGCTACGACAATAAAGACGGCCAGCGCGTCTATGTCACCGAGGTGGTGGCGCAGTCCGTTCAATTTCTGCACTCCGGCAAACAACCTGAATGGCCGGAGCACGTCTGATGGTTTCCCCATCATGCCTTTCCAAGCGAATCCCCAAGAGAGACAACGGATCCTCACAGACTCCCCAATGGATGGCGCTAGCACTAGTTGTTAGCGCTTTTTTTAACCCGGACAATAAGAGGACGGGTGAAGACGGAGGGAATATCAGCCTAGCAGGCCGGTGATTTAAGGAGAAATACTGCTCTCCGACAGTGTTCCCAAACCAAAAAACGTTGCAACGTCATCATTTCATTCCTTGTGACTTCTCCCCCAATCGAGTCAATTTGTTTTTTTTTACCAGTCTTCTAGGTTCCGCTCAAGGAACACATCCTTTTTGCGGGTGAAGTCCTAGCGCTTTGGCGATTTGGTTTCCGTGATTCTGTTCAAGGAACACATCCTTTTTCCCAGTTAGAGGAGTTCTGAGCACTCTTTAATGATGGTGGCAATCATCGTTTCAACATGTTTGCGTTTTTTATCGGGCAGTTTGGCTAGGGCGTAAATGGCCGCGCTCATCTCTTCGTTTTGCAGCAGATAACTGAACGCTGTGAGCGCTGTGTCGCTCACACCCACCGCCCCGTATTGGTCGGCCACTTCGCGCAATAGTTCCCGCCGGCGCGCTTCGCCGCCGAGCAAAAAATCAGCGCTGACGCCAAACAACCGGCAAAGTTTCTCCAGCGATTGCACATCCGGAAGCAAGCTGCCATTTTCCCATTTGCTGATTTGCGAACGCGACACGTTCAATTGCTCTGCGAGTCGTTCTTGCGTCCAGCGCCGTTGCTTTCGCAATTGCTTGAGCGTTTCTCCGAGAGTTGTCATCGTTAGTCACCACGCTTTTCGTTCGTTACTCTTTAAAGATAGAAAAGCGCGCGAACGATTTCTGTTCCTTTTTTGATCAATGTTTTTAAAGTTTCTAAATTAGAACGTCTTTTCGTATTCTTTCACGCCTCGACATCTTTCTCTTTTTAGGAAGGGCATAGTACAATAGGTAAAAATGGGAAATCAAAAACTAAAAGAGGGGGTTAAGGTGCATATTTATCTTGCTGATATTGTCGTATGTGAACGGAACAATCAGAAGCGGGCGAAACCCGTATATCGCATCTATATTAAAGAAATGAAAAACCCGTTTTCCGTGCAGCTGAAAACGATCGCCCCGTCCAGCTTCACGGATTCGCTTCGCTCCTTAAAAAGCGCAAACAGCCGGGAGTGCGCGCCCTTTGAGGAGGAGGCGACGTTTCGGACCATCACCTGCTCGCCTGATGCTCAGCTCTATTTTGTCTTAAAATGCATAAGCCAGTTGTATATGTTTATCGTCAAGCTCGATCTCCGCCAGAAAAAGTTCACCGTCGCCCTCTATGAGTGGAATAGTCTGCAACAGAAATACATCCCTCTTCGTGTCGATGAATGGTTGGCGATGGAAAAACAGCTCATTTATGAAATCTTGCAGTCGATCCACCTTGTCGAAGATCGCCGGGTATCGTATTGGCTGACTTGTCCATCACGCTCGAAATGAGACAAGCACCATTTGCCCTCCCTTTTCCAAATGAAAAAATCATTTCCTTTGGCCCTTTTTGTCCGTTATACTAAAAAGAAAGAATACTGCCGTTTTTTGTCGTGGGCTGGACAAGCTGCCCGTCACGGTCAACGGGCGGAACAGACAGAAATGGAAGGGCGAAGGGAGAGGGTCAACCCGTGAAACCAAGTCATGTCGTCTTTACAGCCGCGATGGCCTCCGCCTTTTTTCTTGCCCCCGACGACAGCCAAGCGGCGGAATGGAAAAAAGGCATGAGCTCCCCTGAAATCAAACAACTTCAACTGCGTTTGAAAGCGCAAGGCTTTTTCACGTATCCGCAAGCGACAGGCTACTTTGGCGCCGTGACCGAAGAAGCGGTCAAAGCGTTCCAACGGGCGATGAACTTGCCGGTCACCGGCAGCGTTGATCCGGCCACCTACGCGAAATTAACCGTGTCAGCATCAAGCCGTACCTTGGCGATCGGTTCGCGCGGAGACGAGGTGCGTGAGCTGCAACAGCGCCTTAAGCGGCTCGGTTATTTTCGCTACCCGCAAATTACCGGTTACTATGGCGCTGTGACCGCCGAGGCGGTTAAGCAGTTCCAGAGAGACAACAGGCTTGCGGTGACGGGACGCGCTGATCAGGCGACGCTTGAGCGGCTGAAGCAAACCGAAGGAAGCGTTTCGTCATCCGTTGGATTGTCAGTCGGTTCGCGCGGCAGCCAAGTCCGCGAGCTGCAGCGGCACCTCAAACAACTTGGTTACTTTACATATCCGAACATCACTGGTTACTACGGGGAAATAACGGCGGAGGCGGTCCGCCGCTTTCAACGAGCCAACGGCCTGCCGGCGACCGGTGTGGTTGACAGTCGAACGGCCGCCCGCCTAGGGAATGCTGTCAAGGCCAAAATTTCCCCACCGCCGACCAGTAAGCGGCCGTCGCTTCTTCTTTCGATTGGCTCGCGGGGCGAAGAAGTCAAGCGAGTGCAACAGAAGCTCAGAGAGCTTGGCTACTTCATCAATTCGGACATCACCGGCTACTATGGCGCCGTCACCGCCGATGCCGTCCGCCGTTTCCAGCAAGCGGCCAAACTCCCCGTGACCGGGGTCGTTGACAGCCAAACCTACGAACGCCTGGTCGGACAAGCCCCGGCAGCGAAACTGGACGTCATTGAGCTCGTCGCCGATGCGGCTGAACTGCTCGGGGCTCCCTATGTTTGGGGCGGCGATGCCCCGGAAGAGGGATTTGACTGCAGCGGATTCATTTTCTACCTGTTCCAGCAACAAGGCGTTACCTTGCCGCGCACCGTCGCTTTGATGTGGAAGGCAGGCGCACCGGTTTCCGCCCCGGAAGTTGGCGACATCGTCTTTTTCGCCACGACAACGAGCGGCCCATCGCACGCCGGCATCTATATCGGTAACGGCCAGTTCATCCATAGCGGCGCCTCGACCGGCGTCACGATCAGCCGCCTCGACCAATCGTATTGGAAGCAGCGGTACTTGGGGGCGAAGCGGTTGTTTTAGCATAACGATAACCAAAATGAGGAGGAAAACGAAGATGAAACATGCATCCAAAACGGCAGCTGCCATCTGCCTTGCAGCCGCTGTCGCCTTAGGGGGGAACGGGCAAGCGGTTGACGCCGCCGTCCAATGGGGGCACGTTCAATGGAAACAAGGCATGATCGGCAAAGTCGTCATTTTGCGCGACACGTCCCTATATCGCTTGAACGGGATGGCATGGCAATCCGCCATGACGGCGAAACAAGGGCGCGAGTATCGCGTCTACAGCCAAAAACGGGCAGGCGGCGCCGTCTATTACAGCTTAGGAGGGGGACTGTATGCCAAACAAGGGGACGCCATCCAATACGTGCCGTTCACTAAAGACGAGCTTCTCTCTCTTGTCGCCCGCTCATTGAAAGGGCAGTACATTCTTCAGGCCGGGAATGAATCCGCGCCGTTCGTTATTGAGCGAAAAAAAGGCAGCCGCCTGTTCGGTTGGTACTTATACGGCCAACGTATGTCCTTGCCCATTGAAGGGCGAATCGACGGTGCGACGGTGACGCTCTCCATTTTCTTCAACGACAACGTCAAAGCGATTGCCGACTCGATCTCCTACTTAAAAGCATACAACGTGCCGAAGGAAGAGATCGAAAAAATTGCCGAACAGCTTGCCAACAGCGGGGATTACGCCATGCAGCTGCAATTTTCCATCACCAACAGCCCGGAACAGTTTTCAGGACAGTTCCGCTTTCTCGATCTGTACTTGAATGACCGCTATGACGTCGTCAAAATGACGCTGGGTCAACCGATGGACGTCACGGTGAAGAAAAATGATTGATGTTTTTGTACAACATATTTGCCAACCAAAACCACCAAAACAGCAAAAATATCGTTCTAAATTTCCATTGCCGGCATATTCATATCAATGTCGCCGCCGATGGCAATAATTTCAATAACATATTCTCTAAAAAATTTGTATTTAGGGCTAGAAATTAGAAGAAAAATGTATTAATATAGGATACGTGGAGCATTGAGGAATTGTGCTCAGGTGTTAGCAACCGATGAAACTATCACTAGGCTCGCTGGGATTTAGTCAGTGAGGAGAAATGTGGATTGTGTTAGCACCTTTTAGACAGTGAATCTACTAAACTACTACTAAGTTTAGTAGTCATTGTCTGAAGTTTTATAAACAATGAAGGGGGATTTTCAGATTTATGGACAAAAAGAAAGCAGTCAAACTCGCTACAGCCAGCGCTGTCGCAGCGAGCGCTTTCGTCGCAGCCAACCCGCATGCTTCCCAAGCAGCAACGGACGTTGCGACGGTCGTAAGCCAAGCGAAAGCGCAAATGAAGCAAGCGTACTATACGTACAGCCACACGGTAACGGAAACGGGTAAACTCCCGAACATCAGCGATGTCGTTTCCGCTTACAACAAAGCGAAGCAAGCGTATAAGAACGCTGTCGCTGTCGTCAACAAAGCCGGCGGCGCGAAAAAAGACGCGTATTTGGCTGACTTGCAAGCTACATACGAAACGTATGTATTCAAAGCCAACCCGAAATCGGGCGAAGCGCGTGCCGCTACGTACATTGACGCTCACAACTATGCCGTCAAGCTCGACAAAATGCGCCAAGACTTAGACGGTGCCATCAAAGCGAAAGACCTGAAAAAAGCGGAAGAGCTCTACCACAAAATCTCCTATGAGCTCAAAACGCGCACGGTCATTCTCGACCGCGTCTACGGCCAATCGACGCGCGAACTGCTTCGCTCGCAATTCAAAGCCGAAGCGCAAAAACTGCGCGACAGCTTGATCTACGACATCACCGTTGCCATGAAAGCGCGTGAAGCGCAAGACGCTGTCAAAGCCGGCAACTTGGACAAAGCGAAAGCCGCGCTTGACCAAGTCAACCAATATGTATCGAAAGTAACCGATGCGTTCAAAGCTGAACTGCAAAAAGCAGCACAAGACGCCAATGCGGCGTATGAAGCGGCGTTGCCTCCAAAAGTGGAAAGTGTAACAGCCGTTAACGCCAAAACGTTGGAAATCAAATTCAACAAAGCGGTCGACGCTGCAACGGTAATCGACAACAAAGGCACAAGCGATACGTCCGATGACGTCGTGAAAGCGACTGCTATCACACTCACAGCGATTGATGGTCAAGGATCGGTTTCCACCGTGAAAGCATCGTTGAGCGATGATAAGAAAACGCTGAAGTTGGTGGCTGACGGCAGTCAATTTTTCACGAAACGTTATGTCGTCGACATTAAAAATGTCAAGACGTTGGATGGCAAAGATGTTCCATCCTACACGACGACGATTGACACAACAGATTCGGTACGTCCGAGCGTTCTGTCGTCCTCTTACGCCGACAACGGCTTGACGCTGAAAGTGAAGTTCTCTGAACCTCTTGTCAGTGTCGGAACAGTAAAACTGTACGACGGAACAACCGAAATTTCCGTTTCTCCGAAGTTCACGGCTGGCGACGATGAAATGACGATCAATCTCGCATCTTCATCTGTGCCCGTGAATAAAGACTTGACATTGAAAATCTTCGGTGCTGTCGACTACAACGGCAATGTCATCAATCCGAACCCGGCTGAATTGACGGTCAAAAAGACAACCGTAGATACCACGAAGCCGACGGTTCAAAACATCGAAGCGGTCAATACGAAAACAGTTAAAGTAACGTTCAGCGAAAAATTGCTGAGCAATCCGACCATCAAAATCGGTGGCCAAACAGCATCTGTTTCGGTTGATTCGACCGGCTTAGTCTATACGGCAACGTTGGCTAATGCTCTGCCGGAAGGTGTGTATGCAGTTGAGGTGAGCGATTATAAGGACTTAGCGGGCAATGCTGGGGATGCATACACGAAAGTTGTTCAATTGAAAGCCGATAACACACCACCGAAATTCGTCAGCAGCCAAGTGGTGAAAATTGACGGTGTTGAGCATCTTGTGCTGACATTTGACGAAGAGGTCAAGACTACTGACAGCAGCATTGCAGTCGTTCAAGCGAGCGATAAGTATATTGATGAAAACAACGTACTTAAATCGGTCGGCACAGCTTTGACAACAACTAGCGACAATTTCAAATTATATCTGCCGACAGATGGAAAATCGAAATCCGTTGCGTTGAATATTTCTTCCTTGCCAAAAGGCACGTACACCGTGACGCTGCCGAACGATTTAGTAAGCGATTTGGCTGGCAACCCATATGCCGAGCGTAAACAAATTACGTTCGTTCGCGGCTCTGACAGCTTAACGACGAAGCCAGCTCTTGATTTAACTTATGACGGCAATGGTGTTAAAGCGGACAACAACGAATTAGTATTTGCGTTCACACAAAACTTGGACGCTTCTGCATTGAACCTGTCCAACTTCAACATCAACGGTTTGACCGTCACGAAAGCAGTCTTTGATGGAGATACGAAACGCATTCGCGTGACGCTCGCACCCGGGGCAAATACGTGGACAGGCACGCACGTCATTACGATCAGCAACATTAAGAATACGTCTGGGCTCGTTATGGATACCGTGACCGTATATGAATACATGAAAGAAAACGTGGCTCCGACGTTCACAGCGACCTTAACCAGCGCAGACGTCATCCGTGTCGACTTCAGCGAACCGGTGGCAAATGCGACGATCGATAAAGCACTTTCTGCTAACAATTTTACCGTAAAAGTCGATGGTAATCGTGTCACTGTATTGGGTGTTTACGAAGACAACAATGCTACTAAACAAGTACAGGGTTCGAAAGGATACAAAACGGTTTACCTGAAACTGAACAATTCTGTAACCGACTTGTCTAAACCGATTACGCTGTCCGCAACGGGCATTGTAGATGTGGATCAAGTTGGTTCGATTACTGACACGAATAAAGTTGGCAACGACGTTTCCGATGCTGTTGTAAACGTGGCCAAATAAGCGGTATATCTATAGCAATGTAGCAACCCTCCCAAGACAGTGGGGAACTCCCTGTCAAGGGAGGGTCTTTTGTGAGATGATTTTCCAAATAATATGTTTTAGAGATGGCTGAATGCAAACGTTCTTCATCTAAAGTTGTGCTTGTCTGCTTGGGAATAGCTCTTACTTTCCTTTTCAAGGAAAAGGTTCATGGGCAGCGCGATCTGTCCTCCACCCGGGGATGAAAATCCGCGCCAGTTCGGCATTTTCACGGAGAAGTGATAAATGAATAACGATGAATGATGATTCAAAAACTATTTTCGTTTATCAATGATGAATGATGTGATCATGATGAACCGCTTTGAAACAACCCCCTACTTCACTGACATTTCTACTATTCTATTGCTTTCTGGTGCAAGATGAACTAGAATTTACAAGTAGGAGGTTGTCGATTGTTGCAAAATGAGGGGAATTTACTTATGTATGGAAAATGGGGCCGATACGTGTTTCTTGGTTTGCTAGTTTTTGTTTTAGCGGGAATCAGCTATGCGCACTGGAAAGGCCAACAACAGGATGAGCAATTTCGAAAAGACTATACGGAGTATCAACAGGCGATTCAGTTGATGCAACAAAGACAAGTAGAGCAGGCTTTGCCAATTTTGCAGTCATTGTCAAGCAAATATCCGGACCGTTATAACATCATGCGTACGCTTGGGTTAGCGTATGCGATGAAAAATGATTTTCATAAGGCTGCTTTATATTATGAAAAAGCGATTAGAAAAAGGCCTTTCCTGCAACAGGACCCGATTTTCACGCTACAATTTGGTGAGATCCTGTATTATAAAGGGGAATATGCAAAAGCGAAGGCATATCTCGAACAAAGTAAAAAATTGCCTGGATCAGAAATGTATCATGCTACAATCGATCAATTATTGGTTCAAATCCAACATCAAAAATCATCGTAAGGTGAGAAGCGAACATGTCTGATTGGTATAAGTATTTGACTATTGAACGTGATGAGCATGAGGATCAAATGGATATGGAGCGGGTCGATGCCATATTGTTTTGGGGGCTGGCATTGATTGTGCTGGTCATTCCATTGATCGTTAGAGTGCATATTGGCGATTTTATCAGCCCGTCGATCACTCAAACTGATGTATTGGATACGGGAAAGAAAGCGGATGTGTTTACATACTATAAATTTGTTGCGCTCCTTGTCTCTACAGCGTTTCTTGGTCTTGTTTTTCTATATAAAGTGTTAGTGCTTAACTACCAAATTCCGAAAACAAAAATTAATATAGCTCTCGCTGTGCTCGGTATTTGTGTAACTTTGTCAGCTGTTTTAGCTCCATATAAAACGCTTGCTCTGTACGGATTGCACAATCGCCATGAGGGTACATTGACGTACTTATGTTACTTGATGTTGTTCTTCATCGCTTCGAATATACGGTATACTGTAAGGAGATTTCAGCAATTCATTTACTTTTTGACCCCTTTCATCATTATAAACACGATATTAGGAACATTGAACTTTTTTGGTTATGATGTTTTACAGCTTCACTGGGTGCGGACACTGCTATATTCCAGTCTTCCAGAGGGGGCGAAAATTGCTCAAGGTTCATACTTCCTTGCTACGATTAACCATGGAAACTATGTGAGTGGGGTTTCGGCTTTTTTTGTTGCTCTTTTCTTCTGCTTGGCTGTTTTGGAGGAAAAGAGATCGAAGAAAATCTTGAATGGTTTGATCGCCTCAGCAGCCTTTGCTCTGCTTCTTTCGTCACTATCTAGTAATGGTTTTGTGACGCTAGTATTGATGAGTCCGCTGTTCGTCTATATGATCGTGAAAGCAGAAAAGAGAAAGGTCGCGGCTCTTTCAAGTCTGGTTTTGATGGTTGTTTTTGTTGCTGTTTATGTGCCGTTTGTGAAACAAAATCACCGTGTTTGGGACGAGACAATTGGGTTTTTCATCCCATATAATCCCTTTCAACAGGATCATCAACAAGCAGGGCTGAATACAGCATTCAAAGATATAGAGCAGGTGGTCGGGCATATTACCGAAAAGGTGGTGAGCGGTTCAACCGCTTATGCAGATGCTGAAGAATACCGACTGCCAAAGCTGCCAGGACCGGGGGTAGCGCCGGGATCTGGGCGGGCCTTTATTTGGGAAAAAGCATTAGAACTTATTTCTGACAAGCCGTTTTTAGGATATGGATTAGATACGTTTCCTTATTTCTTTAATCAAGATGATCCGGAAAAAAATTCGAATTTAGGTGAGGGATATAGTGTTATTGTCGATAAGCCCCACAACATGTATATCGGTATGGCCTTTGGAGCGGGGATTGTAGCACTGTCTGCCTTGGTAATGGTCATGGTAGGAGGGCTTATACAGCTGCTGCGTTCGATCCACGAGTGCTTTAATGTACACATTGCAGCGCTTTGCGCGGGACTCATGGCTTATGTCATTCAAGGGATGTTTAACGATTCGATTATTGGAACTGCGGTATTCTTTTGGGTAGGATTAGGTGTTTCCATCGGATTTTTACACACAACAAACAAATCAATCAAAAGGTAGGAACAAATGATGGATGAAACGATCAGCTTGCGAGAACTCATTGAAACGATATGGAAAGGAAAATGGATTATTGCGGCTACAACGATTGTAGCACTACTCTTTTCTATGTTGGCTAGCTTTGTATGGATCAAACCAACCTATTCAGCAAACGCTACGATATCCGTGAATAACGGGATCGTGCCGGGAAAACAACTCGATGAAACCGATAGTTATTTCAATGAAATCATTACGCCCTCCGCCTATATGGAGCGTGTACAATCCATTGCTGTGATCGAAGAGGGGATCAAAAAAGCGCATTTGCAAGGAAAGTATAGCCCGGAGCAAGTCAAAGGGAATCTAAACATTGAAAATGTGCCTAATACCAACTTGATTCGCATCACTCTAAAAGCAGCCAATCCCTCTGACACCAAAAAGTTGTTGGATGGGATTTTAAGCGCTGTGAAACAGTCGATATGGCAAGATATTCAGACCGGTGTTGAAAAAGATCTCCATCATTTTACGAAACTGAAAGAAAAAGAGCGAGTCCAGCTGCAGCAAACCATTAAACTTTATCGTCAACAAGCAGTGGCTTTGAAGTTGCCACCGTCCCTTTTGCTTGATGCAGTCGTTTCGTATAACAACCAGTACATCATCACCTTAGACTCAGATCGTCTACGTGATATTTCAGCTCTTTCAGAAAAAGAGGTAATTGCTCTAAATGAGTTGAGTAATCAAATCAAATCGTTGGCTGACCGTTACCGTCAATATGTTAATAAAGAGCAGCAGCTGCGTGATTTTTTGCAATCATTTTCCATTGAGAATAAAATATTAGTCATTTCTGCACCGGTTGTTCCGCAAGCGCCGGACAGTCCTAAACCATTATTAAATATGGGCATTGCTTTCGTGGTGGGCATCATGGTAGGGACAGGTCTAGTTTTTTTCTGGCGTTATTGGAAGGAAACTGGCCAAGAAAGAAAGCTCGAATCCTAATGGATAAGTTTCAAATCATCGAAGTAGTCAACTGCTAAAAGAAGAGACGGTGATGTCTCCTTACCGTTATCAACGGAGGCACTCGGCCATGCCGTGGGTGGGGACGATGACGGTCCTAGCACCTTAGACGCCCGTCGTCGAGGGTGTGGCGTGAGGGCGGGTTAGATGCCCGGTTTTAGGCTATTTTCTTTGTCATCGTTGATTACAGGTAAAGCGTATCGTTTATAATAGAAAGATAGAGGATTTGTAATTTGTAAAGAGAGGCGATACGCGCATGAAACAAACTTGGGCGTTAAAAGTGGAGCGATTCGGGAAAATCAAACAAGGGGAAATCGATATTGCCCCATTGATGCTATTTGTCGGCGACAATAACAGTGGGAAAAGCTACATCATGTCGCTTCTTTGGGGAGTATTGTCCGAGGGGCGTAAACTGTTTCCGAAAGATCCTCCGGCGACTTCGGTATATAAGGAAATTGATCAGTTTCTCGAATCGGCGATTGATCGCGGCTGTCTGATTGGCGACCAAGAAGCGCAGATGTTTGTCACTTGGTTCAATGATGTGCTTCGAACCAAAAAGAGCGAGTTTGTCAAAACGATTTTCCGCCGTAAAATTCCGATTGGTTCGTTAAGCATTGAACGTTATGGTCGCTCTAAACCGTTGCGAGTCATTTTTGAAAAAAAAGATTCCCTGCAGGGCACTCGTTTTTCAACAGGAAAAGACTACATCCGTATCCCTTATACAGACCGAAGCAAAGGACAGGTAACAGAACGCTATCGTATGGCTCAATATATTACGTGGAATTTGCTTATGGATGGGCTTACATCGCCGCTCTATCCCCCCCGCTAGGCGGAACAGCATCCAAGAAAGGGCCATTGGTGAAGCCTTGTATTTGCCGGCTTCGCGTACGGGATTCATGTTGTCTTACAAGGCGCTTGTGCAGGAAATGATGGAGCGAATGATCAGAGAAGAACGTGAGGATGCACCTCTTGAGTTCACCTTGCCGGTTTACCGTTTTTTACAGGCGCTGTTGCGTCTAGAGGAAAGCGGACAGTCCAAGTACGCCGATATCGGACGATTTATTGAAATGCAGATCACCAATGGCACGATGAATCAAGAAAAAGGGCCAATCCCATCGTTTTACTATTGCCCACAAGGTAAATCGGAGCGCTTACCTTTATATGTTACATCGTCGCTTGTGACAGAACTGTCGCCGCTCATTTTATTTTTAAAATCAAAAACAACGTATCGTTCGCTGTTTTTTGAAGAAGCGGAAGCTCATTTGCATCCCCGCGTTCAACGCATATTAGCAACCGCGCTTGTGAAACTGGTGAACAGAGGGATGCCAGTATGGTTGACAACGCACAGTGATATTTTGTTTCAACAAGTCAACAACTTGATCAAATTACATCAACATCCGAACAGAGCACAATTAATGGAGAAATACGGCTACGTAGAAGAAGACGCGCTAGAACCGAAAAAAGTGAAGGCGTATCAGTTTCACCTTCAAGGCCAGGAAACCGTCATCACGCCAATCATCCCGACGGAAAACGGTTTTCCAGCTGAGACGTTTAATAAAGTCATTTTAGAGTTAAATGACGAAACGTATGCATTTCAGATCGGGGAAGAGGATGGAGAGGATGGATAACCTCAAACACCTTGAGCCAAGCTTTTATGAAAAAACCGACAAACATGGTGGAAGATTACTTGCAGCGAAGATTGGATGCCATGGTTGAGCAATTGATCGATCATGAGAAAGAGATTTTAAATCTAAAATCGAGAATGCCAAATAAAGTCCCACGAACGGACCGTTTTTTGCCCATGTGCGTCGGCGCATCGGCATTGCCTCTGCTATACCGATGCGCGGAGGCATATGGGCCAACAAATACATAGGGGGTTACATACGTGAAAAAAGTACGCAAAGCGATCATCCCAGCGGCGGGCTTAGGAACGCGCTTCCTTCCGGCGACCAAGGCGATGCCGAAGGAGATGCTGCCGATTGTCGATAAACCGACGATCCAATACATCGTCGAAGAAGCCATCGCCTCAGGAATCGAAGACATCATCATCGTCACCGGAAAAGGAAAACGCGCCATCGAAGACCATTTTGACATCGCCTTTGAACTCGAACAAAACTTGATGGAAAAAGGCAAATACGACTTGCTGGAGAAAGTGAAAGAACCGTCGAAAGTCGACATCCACTACATCCGCCAAAAAGAGCCGAAAGGGTTGGGACACGCCGTCTGGTGTGCAAGAAACTTTATCGGCGACGAACCGTTTGCCGTCTTGCTTGGCGACGACATCGTCCAAGCCGACCCGCCGTGTTTGAAGCAGCTCATCGACCAATATGAACAAACATTGAGCTCCGTCATCGGTGTCAAACAAGTGCCCGATCACGAAACACACCGCTACGGCATCATCGACCCGATCGAACAACACGGCCGCCGCTACCAAGTGCGCCAATTCGTCGAAAAACCAGCGCCCGGCACCGCTCCGTCCAATTTGGCGATCATGGGAAGATACATCCTCACACCGGAAATCTTCCTCTTCCTTGACAAACAAGAAACCGGCGCGGGCGGCGAAATCCAACTCACCGACGCCATCCAAAAGCTGAACGAAATCCAACGCGTCTTCGCCTACGAATTCGAAGGCAAACGCTACGACGTCGGCGAGAAGCTCGGATTCATCAAAACGACGATCGAGTTTGCGGTGCAAAACGAAGAACTGCGGAAAGACCTCATTCCATTTATGGAGCAAATGCTAGAAAGTGTAAAAGAGAAAGCATAGGAGAAAGAAAGAAAAGAAACAGGGGGATGGAAGTTGGCGAAGCCAGGAGGGACAGCAACAATCGAAGCTACCCACCGCCATCGAGTAGCCGTCAATGATAAAAAAGGATACTTAGTTGCCAAGCGAATCATGGACATCTGCGGGGCGCTCATCGGACTGATTTGTTTATCGTGGCTGTTTCTCATCGTCGCGATTCTCATTAAACTCGAAGATCCGAGAGGGCCCGTCTTTTTTAAACAAGTCCGTGTCGGCAAGGACGGAAGGGAATTCTATATGTACAAATTTCGCTCGATGGTGGCGGATGCGGAGGAACAACTGAGGGAACTGTTAAAGTATAACGAAGTATCAGGCGCCATGTTTAAAATGAAAAACGATCCACGCGTCACAAAAGTCGGCAAATAATCCGCAAAACAAGCATTGACGAACTGCCGCAATTATGGAATGTATTAAAAGGGGAAATGAGCCTAGTCGGCCCACGGCCGCCGCTGCCAAGGGAAGTGGCGCAATATACGGAATATGATAAGCAAAGACTGCTTGTCACCCCAGGATGTACGGGGTTGTGGCAGGTAAGTGGGAGAAATGATTTGGGGTTTCACGAGATGGTTAAGTTGGATTTGCAATATATTCGTGAACGTTCGCTTTTATACGATTTAAAAATTATACTTAAAACGATTAAAGTGATGATTAAGCCTAATAGTGCTTATTAACGCTGTTATTACTGTTATATAAGTTGTTTTAATTTGAAGAGAAAACCAACGGTGACCTAAAAGAAGTTTAATATCGTAAATACGGGAGTGTTGCAGTATAAAAAGCAAAGCTAAACTTTGGTTTGAGGATAGCAAGAGTTTTGTTGCTGTGATGGTTTCTAGTATAGTTACAATAATAAGCGGCATTTTTCTTTCTTTAGTAGTCCCAAAGTATCTTGGTGTGGTAGAGTTTGGTTATTTTAAATTATTTGGATTTTACCTTGGGTTAGTAGGGTTAGCCCACCTCGGATTTGCTGACGGGATTTTAGTGCGTTATGGGCATTATGACTATGAGAGTTTGCCAAAGGCAAGGTTTCGAACATTCTTTCTTTTTTTGTTCCTTACCCAAGTTGTCGTAACCGGGATTATAATCGGACTGCTAGCTTTTTTTGTTACCAATATAGATAAGGAAGTCATTTATATAATGGTCGCTATAAACATAATCTTTGTGAATATAGCGACCTTTTTTTCTTTTATTTCTCAAATCACTAAGAGATTCCGTGTTTTTGCGGCAAATACAATTTTACAACATTTATTAAATATGGTTATTATATTCATATTAATAATGTTAGGGGTCGAGAGTTATTTTTATTATATTTTAGCTCAAAGTATTGTTAATTTATTAATTCTTATAAGGTATATAATACAGTTTAGGGATATCGTGATAGGAAAAAGAGAAAGGTTATCCATAGTAAAAAATGAGATTGCTCATAATTATAGGATAGGATTTTTTTTGCTTATCGGTAACTTTATGGGGATCATAATTCTTGGGATAGACAGGATTTTTATCGATCATTTTCTCTCTGTTGAAGAATTTTCATATTATTCATTTGCAGTTTCGTTATTAGGGTTGGTCTTTACAATTATTAATTCTATCTCTTCTTACTTATATCCTTATATTGCGCGCGATAGAGATCAGCTTAATGCTCAAAAATATAAGTTATTTTCTTCTATATGTGTTCTTATAACTAGCTACAGCCTTTGTACTTTTTTTGTCATTAAATTTATAATATTAAACTACTTGGAGGATTACACTGATTCTATAATAATTGCCGCTGTTCTATATCCAACTGTCATTTTGAGAAGTATTATTAATATCGTAGGTGTTAACTTTTACAAGGGGTTACAGCTGATAAAAGACTATAATAAAAACAATATAGTTGCATTTGTTATAACGTTATTAGTAAATGTCATTGTTGTTTTCTCGACACCGAGTCTATTGAATTTTTCAATCGGTACTTTGCTTTCGTTTTATGTATGGTGGATTTATACAGACTTTTATTTTTACAAGAAACTCAATACTAATACTCTTAAGGATCATATATTTGTTGTTTTAGTAGCCGCTTTATTTTTCTTATGCACCAAATTAACCGTTACGTTAGGAATGTTTTCATATTTACTAGCTGTTACTCTATTTACCCTTTTGTTTTATAAAGATGTGTTAGTTATTATCAAAACTGTAAGGACAGGGGTCAGAACATAATGAAAGGCATCATCTTAGCCGGAGGCAGCGGGACTCGTCTCTATCCTTTAACCAAGGCAGTATCCAAGCAGCTATTGCCTGTTTACGACAAACCAATGATCTATTACCCATTGTCTGTTTTAATGTTGGCTGGGATTCGTGATATTTTAATTATTTCTACTCCTAGTGACACGCCACGTTTTGCAGAGTTGCTAGGTGATGGGTCGCAACTAGGAATATCGCTGTCTTACGCCGTGCAGCCTTCTCCGGATGGTCTTGCGCAGGCGTTTATTATTGGAGAAGAGTTTATCGGTGATGACAACGTTGCCTTGATTTTAGGGGATAACCTGTTCTATGGTCATGGATTGACGAAATTATTGCAAAAAGCTGTTGAGCGCAAAACAGGGGCGACGATTTTCGGCTATTATGTCAATGATCCTGAGCGCTTTGGTGTTGTAGAATTCGATGAGAACGGAAAGGTCATTTCCATTGAAGAAAAGCCAAAACATCCGAAGTCCAATTATGCAGTGACGGGACTGTATTTTTACGATCATCGTGTGGTAGAGATTGCGAAAAGTATCAAGCCTTCTGCACGCGGAGAATTAGAAATTACAGATGTGAATAAAGCGTATTTGGAACTCGGTGAATTACATGTGGAAATTTTAGGGAGAGGGTTTTCATGGTTAGACTCCGGCACGCATGAATCGTTGTTGGAGGCATCGCAATTTATCGAAACAATTGAGAAACGTCAAAGTTTAAAAGTGGCTTGCTTGGAGGAAATCGCCTACCTAAAAGGGTACATTGACCGAGAACAATTATTAAAGTTGGCGGAACCATTAAAGAAAAATCAGTATGGTCAGTATTTGATCGATATTGCGAACCAAAAGAAACGGCCGATCTATTTATAATTGAGGTGTTTGTTGTGAAAGTGACGGAAACATTGTTGCCGGGTGTGTTGCTTATTGAGCCGAGCGTATTTGGCGACCATCGCGGTTTTTTTATGGAGAGCTACAATAAACAGCTTTTTGCGGAATACGGGGTGGATTTCGACTTTATTCAAGACAATCACTCGTTATCGCAACAAGCAGGAACGATTCGTGGGCTTCATTATCAGTTGAATCCAAAGGCACAAACGAAGCTGGTTCGTGTGACTCGAGGAGCTATTTACGATGTCGTTGTCGATATTCGTAAAGGTTCACCGACATTCGGCAAATGGCAAGGGTTTATTTTAAGTGCGGAAAATAAGCGTCAATTACTTGTGCCAAAAGGATTTGCCCATGGTTTTTGTACGTTAGTGGAAAATACGGAAGTACAATATAAAGTGGATGAATACTATTCTCCAGAACACGATCGGGGTATTCTTTGGAATGATCCGACGTTAGGAATTGATTGGCCGACATCAAATCCAGTTCTTTCTGACAAAGATACGAAACATCCATTATTGTCCAATGCCGAAATCAACTTTGAGTGGGAGAGACCGTCATGAATCTTTTAGTGACAGGTGGAGCAGGGTTTATTGGCAGCAACTTTGTTCGTTATATACTTGAGAAATATCCAACTTATAAAGTCGTCAATTATGATTTATTAACGTATGCTGGTAATCTTGAAAACTTAAAAGATGTTGAACATCACCCGAATTATCTCTTTGTGAAAGGTGATATTAATAACCGTGAGCTAGTTGATTATTTAGTTAAAACTCATGAGATTGATGTGATTGTAAACTTTGCGGCGGAGTCTCATGTCGACCGAAGTATTACCGATCCTGATAGTTTTGTAAGAACAAATGTATTGGGTACGCAAGCGTTATTAGATGTAGCGAAAGCCAACAATATCAAGAAATATGTGCAAATTTCAACAGATGAAGTGTATGGAACACTTGGCGAAACGGGATATTTTACAGAAGAGACGCCATTGGCGCCAAATAGTCCTTATTCGGCAAGTAAGGCTGGCGGAGACCTGCTTGTAAGAGCGTACCATGAAACGTATGGCCTCAATGTGAACATTACGAGATGTTCCAACAACTATGGACCATATCACTTCCCTGAAAAACTCATTCCATTAATGATTACGAATGCGTTGGAAGGGAAAGATCTTCCGATTTACGGCGACGGCCAAAATGTTCGTGATTGGCTACATGTTAAAGACCATTGCGCGGCGATTGATTTAGTCATTCATAAAGGTAGACCCGGAGAAGTATACAATATCGGTGGACATAATGAACGGACAAATAATGAAATCGTGCACCTAATCGTTGAAAAGCTCGGAGTTTCGAAAGATTTAATTAAATATGTTGCGGATCGTCCAGGCCATGATCGCCGTTATGCGATTGATCCAACGAAAATTATGACCGAGCTTGGTTGGAAGCCCAAATATACCTTTGAAAAGGGCATCGTTGAAACGATTCAATGGTATATCGACAATCAAGAGTGGTGGAAAAACATTAAATATGGAGAATATATGAAATATTATCAAAAACAGTATGGTGACAAGCTATGAAAGTGATTGTAACAGGCGCAAAAGGTCAGCTTGGGATGGATGTAGTCCATTTACTCGAACATAAAGGATATAAAGTGTATGGGTATGGGCGGGAAGAGTTAGATATTACAAACTTTGATCAGGTAAAACAGGTGATTAGCGAAGTTAAACCTGATGTTGTGATTCACGCTGCGGCCTATACAAAAGTTGATTTAGCAGAATCGGAGAGAGATCAGGCATTTTTAGTGAATGCATACGGAACAAGGAATGTGGCAGTAGCTTCTGAAACAGTGGGGGCAAAGCTTGTTTATATTAGTACCGATTATGTCTTTGATGGAACGGCGAAGAAGCCATATAATGAGTTTGCGCCAACGAGTCCGCTTAACGTGTATGGAAAAAGTAAATTAGCTGGTGAGCAGTTTGTTCGCGACTTGCATTCGAAGTTTTTTATCGTCAGAACTTCCTGGGTGTATGGAAAGCATGGAAACAATTTTGTTAGAACGATGCTAAAGTTGGCTCAAGAGCGGGATGAGCTAATGGTTGTCCATGATCAAGTCGGTTGCCCGACATATACAGTAGACTTAGCCCAATGCATTTTTGACCTGATCCAGACGGAGAAATACGGCATTTATCACGTTTCAAATTCAGGACATTGTTCTTGGTATGAATTTGCGAAGGCTATTTTTGAAGAAGCGGGGATTGAAATGAAGGTAAATCCTTGTACAACACAAGACTTCCAAAGACCAGCGCCAAGGCCAATGTACTCGGTGTTTGAGCATATGGCGCTCAGGCTGAATGGATTTCATCGAATGAGAAATTGGCGAGAAGCCTTGAAAGAATTTATTCATACGAATTAAACTATAAGGTAGTGATGGACACTTGAAACAAGTAACGGATAAAGACGTAGCGATTATCATTTTAAACTGGAATGCCTACAACGATACATTTGAATGTTTAAAATCGCTAGAACACTTAACATATCCTCACTTCCATGTGTTTTTAGTAGATAATGCATCACAAGATGGTTCATTTGACAAACTGCAACAAGATTACAAGGATGGCAAGTTTCACATCCCCATTACATTTATTCAAACCGGGGCGAATCTAGGGTTTGCCGGTGGGAATAATGTCGCGATTAAACAGGCGTATCATCAAGGATATCAATACTTCTGGTTATTAAATAACGATACGGTTGTCGACCCGAATGCTTTGACCCCATTGGTAGAGACATTAGAAAACGATAAGCAGGTTGGAATTGTTGGTTCGAAGATTTACTACTATGGAACGAATAAAATTTGGTTTGCAGGTGGAAAAGTCAATACTTGGACAGGGAAGACAAAGCATATAGGAATAAAAGAAGAAGATGTGGGACAGTATGACCAATTGAGGGAAGTCGATTATATAACGGGATGCAGCCTAGGTTTTAGGCGAGAGATATTGGAAACGGTAGGGTATATGTGTGAGGATTATTTTTTGTATTATGAAGAAACGGATTGGAATGTTAGAGCTAAGCTATATGGATGGAAAATTAAGTATGTTCCGCGATCTCTCGTACATCATAAAGTATCGGCATCTTCAGGTGGAGAAAAAAATCTATCTCCAATTGTAGCTTTTTATGATATTCGGAATGGGTATTGGTTTGTGAAGCGAACTCAGGAAAACAAATTAAGAATCTTTACAGCCTTTTGTTACGCATACTATAAGGCACTAAAGAAGGTATTAAAAGTATTTATTATGAATCAGAATAGAAAAAGAAGAAGATTAGTTTGTATTTATAAAGCAGTAATGTCTATTTGGGTATAGTCCTTATTTATATATACGTTGCAATTTTGTTTTACATGCCATTGTTTACTCTTCTTGTCCCCTTGCCAGCTTGTCAAGGGATAAAGACTGAAGATCGAAAAGTCTTTATTACAAACTATATATATGCAACATAAAGAGTTAACTTCTCAGTCATCCTGTAACCCTAAGCGTTGTAGCACTCCCTTGGGACGTTCGTACATGTAGTTGACAAACTGTGTAATAGCTTGAATGATATCGTTATGATCCACGATCCTTGTGAAATACATTGGTAATTGGAACGATCCGGATAGCACTCTTTGGCCATTCTCAAGAAATCTAAGAACGTCTCGGTATTGGTAACGGTCGTTTGATGAAGCACCGTTTTGCCCTTGTGAATGTTGACGGTGCCAAACAGCGATACGTGGGCATGATGGCCGCACTTTGGCACTTGCTTTGGATGGCCAACCTCTGACCATGTGGTACGCAGCACATGATATGACCGGATAGGCGTTTCATCTATGTACAACGGGACGGAATCCGGACCGATTACGTTTTTTATCAAATACATTTGTCTCTCGAAGTTTTTTTGCTGGTCCGGGTCTCCTTTTGCCAACGTGTAGGTCGGCCGGGCCCAAGAAGGCCCTGTTCGATGCAAGAGTTTTCGCAAGGCTTCGCGGGAAATGGAGATGCCATAACGATGGTGCACATAGGATTGAAGGATCTTCGTATTCCACGCCGAAGCGATGTCCCAGTCCCAGCCCAGCTCCGCAGGTGTCGTGGTTAACACGAGGTGTTTGATCTCTTCCTGCTGTTTTTCAGTGAGAAACGGCTCCCGCAAAGGGGCAACATCCCGATGAAGCAGGAGTTCAAGGCCGCCTTCGTTAAACAGCGGCACATAATGGGAAACGGTTTGGCGGCACACATGGACCATGGAAGCAGCCTCTTTGCCCAACGATCCTTCCATAACTAGGCGGACGGCCATCACGCGTTGGCGGAGCTGAGCGTTTTTGATTTTCTGTTTCTGCTTGCGGAGTTTCCGGGGCGTTCATCCGTGATGGTCGGTGATTTTGAGACGTTTCATGCCGAATTCCGCTCCTTTCCCATGCTTTTCCTTAGGAGCAGTATCACTGGAGTGGACACCATTTATACGAAGGTTAATCTTTTAGTGAGCATGTATATAGTTTGCAAAATTCGTTTCGGAGTTAGGATAGAAAAGTATAAATTCTTAAAGAGGGAGTTTTATGAAGGCTTTTCATGTTTATAAGCGAAGGATGAATAGTTTTTGTCTTCAGGATAGGAACGAGGAAAGTTCTGTTCTAAGTTTATCTTCAAGAAAAGGTGAACATTACCTGTTTTATTCATTTTTATTTATTATATTAGGTTTATTGCTAATCTTTAAACTTAGGATGAAAGAACTTTTTGATGAAAAATATTTCTATGATTCCAATAAGATTTTATATTTAATGAAATCGGGTATTAATTTGAATGATAAAGCCTTTGATTTTAGTGCTAAATTTTATAATTTTTTAAACATTTTCGGCGTTTATGATTGGGGTCTATGGGCTTTAATTTTAAATTTTATCACTATACCCATAATTTTGCTGTCGATTTCCTTTATAAAACCAAAAAGAATTAATGTATTGTTAATAGTTTGGCTATTAACATCTTTAACGTTATTGCAAATTTATGTAACACATATTAGTAAGGAGTGGATTACATTTTTATTTTCTCTTATAATTTCAATAATATTGAAAAAAAATCAAGGTAAAATACTATTTATATCTTTAGCTATCCTTGCATTTCTTTATTCCTATTTTTTTCGAACTTATTTTGCGTTAATTTTTTTATATTTCTGTGTTTTTTATGTTTTTTTGAACTATAGAAAATCAAGATTTTGGTTAATTTTTATTCTTATGTTGATCCTAGCTCTAATTCCCAATAGATATCTTTTTGATGTATTCTATATTAGGCAGGATATAAACTATTTTCGTGTTAACTCTACAGATGCACAAACTATGATATTAGATGTGTTTGTTTCGAATAATAATTTTATAATGTTGATTAATTATTTATTATGTATTCTAAGAATACTATTCCCTTTAGAGATAATATTTATATCCTTTAACATAAAGTACATGATTTTTATTATGTATATATTGTTGAACTCATATATTATATTCTTTAATCTAAAAAACTATAAAAAGTTGTCAAGAAATCAACAAAACAATTTAATCTTCTTATTAAGCATACTTTTTGTGCATGGTATTTTTGAGCCGGACTTTGGATCATATATAAGACATCTTATTTCATATTTCTTTATTCTTTACTTTAATATTTTAACGTATATTGATTTCAAGTCACTGAAATCAAATAAAGTTTAATAAGGTGGATAAAGATGAATATTTGTTTAGTTTGTATTAATTCATCAAGAAGTGCCATTGGAGATTCTTTTAAAAGTCTATGTAATAATTTATCAGAAAAAGAAAATGTGTATGTGATCAAAAGTTTTTGTTATAACGATTCAGAATTCAATTATGAAAAGCATCGGATATTAAGTGTTAATTTCGATAAAAGAGATAAGAATATGTTTAGAAAAATCGATTCATTGTTAAAGATTAAAAAGTTTGTTAAACAAAATGATATTAAACATCTATTTTTTTATTCGGATAATCCTTTTAATGCTTTGGTCAAGATGCTAAATAATAAAATTGACTATAGTTTTTGGTGGCACGATCCCAAACCTCATACGGGTGTTAAATTAATAAATAAAATCTTGTCTAAAGTCAATGAAAGTGTGTTATTAACAGGCAAAAAGTTGAATAATATATTTGTAGCTAGTAACTATCTAAAAGAATTGGCTGAAGAAAACCACTTGATTGATTCGGAAAAAATAAAAGTAATTTATTTGCCTTATATGGAAGAAATAACATTGTCAGTTCAAGAAGAAGTGCCTTATGATGAGAGATATTATGATTTCATATTTTTTGGGCGAATTGAAAAATATAAAGGATTAGATATACTGGAGCAAGCCTTCTATAAGTTACATGTAGATGGAATTAATTATAAAGCATTAATAGTTGGTCCTGGAAATCTTAATGATTGTACTAATGGTCTTCTCATGAAATTAAATGGTAAAGTTGAAATTATTAATAGGTATGTATCGAATAATGAGTTAGCTAAATATATCCTCAATAGCAGGGTTGCTGTATTTCCGTACAGGGACTCTACAGGTACACAAACAGTGCAGACTGCTATATATCTTGGATGTACTGTAGTAGCGACTAATACAGGTAGTTTTAAGGAGTACCTTTCAGTGAGAGATTCTATGTTAGGATATGTGATAAAGCCTAATGATAGTAATGAATTATATAAAGTTTTACTTAAATGTTTAGACGATCATATGACTCACAAGAATAACAAAAGTACCATCGATATGTTTTTTAATCCTAAAACCATGGCATGTAATTTATACAGAGTTATCCATAACAAAAATAGAGGGTGAAAAATTGAAGAGGGTAAGACTATTATATATATGTGAAGCTATGGGTGGAGGAGTACGTAGACATCTTCTAGATATTATTGAAAATATTGATTTGGGTTTGTATGATATACATCTAATTTATGGGAGGAATAGAGCTGATCAAGTATTCTTGAGTAGTTTGCCGAACTTGAAGCAAAAGGGTATTTATCTATATGAGATTAAGGAATTAGATAGGGAAATATCTCTTAAAAAAGACACTAAAGCACTAATAGAAATGATAAAGATAATTAATTCGATTAATCCCGACATTGTTCATTGTCATAGTTCCAAAGCTGGAGCTTTGGGTAGAGCTGCAGCCTATTTGTGCGGGATTAAAAATATAGTTTATACTCCACATGCGTATATGGCACAGTCACTGAATCTTTCGCAGAAAAAGATGAAGTTCTATGTGGGATTAGAAAAATTGTTTAGTAAAATCACAAAATTAACTATAAATGTTTCTGAAGGGGAAAGACAGTTTGCACTGCAAAATGGAATAGTTACAATTAACAATAGCACAGTTATTTATAATGGTATACCTAGAAAGGAAAAACCCCAAAAAATACGGGGAAATAACAGAATAATTATTGGAACAGTTGCAAGACTTTCTGAACAAAAAGATCCTATTACTTTCTATAACATAGCTAAAAATATAATATGTAAATATGAATCTGTAGATTTCAGGTACGTGGGAGACGGACCATTTTATGAAATATTAAAAAATAAAATTGAGAGTGATAATCTTCAGAGGAGGATTCAACTGGTCGGCTTTAAAAATAATATCTCTGATCAATTACAAGAATTTGATATTTTTATTACAACTTCTCTATATGAGGGGATGCCATATGCGCTTATTGAAGCGCTTGCCGAAGGACTCCCGATTGTTGGTACTAATGTAACTGGCAATAACGAAATAATTTTCGATGGTATAAACGGTTACCTATTTAATATTAAGGACGTCAATGGAGCAGTTCAAGTTTTAGAACATCTAATTAACAATCCGGAAAAAATCAAAAGTTTAGGTGAGCAAAGCTATAAAATTTATATAGAAAAATTCACCATAGAAAAAATGATAAAAAAGCTAGAACTAACATATCAAGAGTTTGAAAGAAGGTGATGCTGATGGAGATAATTTTACTCTCCGGAGGCTCTGGTAAACGCCTTTGGCCTTTATCGAACGATGCGCGCTCTAAGCAATTTTTGAAAGTGTTGGAAAATCAAAATGGTCAGTTACAATCCATGGTCCAACGTGTATGGAGACAGTTAGGAAATGTCGGCTTGGCGGATTCTGCCGTCATTGCGACAAGCAAATCCCAAGTCGATATGATCCAAAGTCAATTGGGGCAAAGTGTTCCAATTATCATTGAACCGATGCGGCGTGATACGTTTCCGGCGATTGCGCTTGCATCGGCTTATTTATATAGCGTAGAAGGAATTGACGTAAACGAAGTCGTTGCGGTTTTGCCTGTTGATCCTTATGTGGAGGATCGCTTTTTTGATCGAGTGAAGGATTTAGAGGAAACGGTGTTGGTCAGCGGTGCCGATTTGGCGTTAATCGGCGTGGAGCCAACGTATCCATCAGCGAAGTACGGTTACATTGTTCCAACTTCTCAATCGAGCGATGGCGATTATTTACGAGTCAGCCATTTTACGGAGAAACCAACTGAAGACAAAGCAGCAGAGCTCATAAAACAAGGGGCACTTTGGAACTGCGGTGTGTTTGCGTTTAAACTTGATTATCTTATTTCCCTGCTGCAAGAAAAGGGATTTCCGGTTCAGTATGATGAGTTAGTCAAGCAGTATGATCGATTGCCGAAAATTAGCTTTGACTATGAGGTGGTGGAAAAGACAGAACATATTGTCGTGTTGCCGTATGACGGGTATTGGAAAGACCTCGGTACGTGGAACACGTTAACGGAGGAAATGGCGACCAACCAAATCGGTAAGGGGGTTGTTGTGGAGTCGGAGAACACCCACTTGGTTAATGAGCTTGACATTCCTGTTGCTGTGCTGGGAGTGTCCAACGCCATTGTAGCGGTAAGCCCGGACGGAGTTTTAGTGGCAGATAAGGGGAAAAGCCCAAAAATCAAGGAGCTTGTCAACGATTTCAATCAACGCCCGATGTATGAAGAACGGCGCTGGGGTTGGTATCGGGTGTTGGATTATACGAGATTTGAAGACGGCCGAGAAGTTTTAACAAAACGAATCGGGATCGCGGCAGGGAAAAACTTAAGCTATCAAATGCATTGCTATCGCAGTGAAGTATGGACGATTATTCGCGGCGAAGGGGAATTTGTGCTTAACGGCGAAATTCGCCCCGTAAAGCCGGGGGATGTGCTTGAAATTCCTGTTGGGGCGAAACATGGTATTAAGGCGATGACGGACTTAGAGTTGATTGAAGTCCAGACAGGAACACCATTAATTGAGGAAGATATTATTCGGGTTTATATGTCATGGGATGAGGTAGAGCAGTTTTGTCGTTATGCAAGGTAGTTTTTTTAAAAAATTGTCGAAAATTGCTATATCTTAATTCCAAATTTATGATAAAATAGAGAAGGAATTGACTGTACTACTGTGAAATTCAACTTTCTGTTTTAATTTGGGAGTTCTGCACGGGGGAGTAGTTATGATTCGAGGGCGAGAACGTTTTTTGACAAAGGTTTATGTTTCAATGGATTTCGTCATCATCCAGTTGGCATTTATTTTATCATGGGTGATGAAGTTTCATCTATTTCACGATGGGATCAATGGCCATTTGCCATTGAAAAGTTATTTGTTTTGGAGCCTCATTTATGGTGCCATTGCCATTGTGATAGGATATCTCATAGAATTATATGGATCAAAACGTAAAGATAAGTTTTCTAATGAGTTAGCGAAAGTATTGCAAGTACATACATTGAGCATGTTCCTATTATTAAGCGTATTGTTTACCTCGAAAATAGTTGATATCTCACGATTATTTCTATTTTTGTATTTTATATGGAACGTTATGCTTGTCTCGATATATCGCTATATAGTGAAGCAAAGCCTTCGTCAATTGAGAAAAAAAGGATATAATAAGCAATTTGTTTTAATTGTTGGGGCAGGATCGATCGGTAGAAAGTATTTTGAAAATCTCCAAATGCATCCGGAATACGGGCTTGAGGTCATCGGGTTCTTAGATGACTTTCGGACAAAGCATGAGCCACGCTTTGCTCACTATAAACCGATTATTGGAAAAGTGTCGGATTTGGAACATATTTTGATCCACCAGTTAATTGATGAAGTCGTTGTGGCTTTACCGTTGCAAGCCTATCCAAAATATCGGGAGATTATATCGGTTTGCGAGAAAATGGGAGTACGCGCTTCTATTATTCCTGATTTTTATGATATCCTTCCAGCATCTCCTCATTTTGAAGTGTTTGGAGATTTGCCGATTATCAATGTGCGTGATGTACCATTGGATGAACTGCGAAATCGTCTTTTAAAAAGATTGTTTGATGTTGTTTTTTCACTGCTGGCTATTATTTTAACGGCTCCGCTGATGATCATAATTGCCATTGGAATCAAGCTGACTTCGCCAGGGCCAATTATTTTTAAGCAAGAGCGGGTTGGATTGAACAGAAGGACGTTTTATATGTATAAATTTCGCTCCATGAAGCATATGCCTCAGTCCGTTTCCGATACTCAATGGACAGTTGAAAACGATCCACGTCGGACGAAATTTGGAGCGTTTTTGCGGAAAACGAGCTTAGACGAGCTGCCTCAGTTCTTCAATGTACTGAAAGGCGATATGAGTGTGGTTGGCCCACGGCCCGAACGTCCTTATTTTGTCGAAAAGTTTAAAGAAGAAATCCCGAAATATATGATAAAACATCATGTCCGTCCAGGGATCACAGGATGGGCTCAAGTGTGTGGATTGCGTGGCGATACCTCAATACAGGCAAGGATTGAACATGATATTTTTTATATAGAGAACTGGAGTTTGTGGCTAGATATTAAAATTATTTTACGTACAATTACAAATGGTTTAGTGAACAAAAATGCTTATTAAAACATCGGGCATTGCAGCATCTGTTAATTTTTCCCCTATCTTAAACATTCAACAAGCTTAGCACTTTTGCTGGAGATCTGGTAAACTCCATCGTAAGCTGAGTGTTGAAGAAAAGAATTAACTTGGAAGCTTGAGGGGAATACCAAGGTATATCAGCGCTTTTTATTAAAAGCATTGAGTTTCTTAAAAAGCGAGTTATGTTGAAAACTTTGCTAAAGGCAGGTTCCTTTGTTTATTGCGGTTATTCTCTTATTCATTCACTCTATCCATTCTTAAAGCTGATTTAGCGTTTGCAGATTCAATGGTAGAACTGCCATTTGTACAATGGTTATACGAGTGAGGAATGGACGTTGTTGTAAGTGCTAGAAAAGTTGTAAAAGCGAAAAAGCCGGACTGGGCGTGTGCTTGTTATCCATCGATGGCTCTGCGGAGAGAAATCTCTGCGGGGCTTTTCCTGTTTTTTAATAAAGAAAACAAAACGGCTTCAGCGCCAGTTACTAAATCTTTTTCTAATAAACGATTAATTCTTTCAATAATACTCCTCCAACTTAAACATATCGGTGTTTCTTCTATAACGATCTGTGTATCTGCCGGAAGGCTGGGATTTAATTGTTCCACCCGTACTTGATTTTTATTCGGCTTGTTTTCAATGATGAAAATAAAATCAGGTTTATAGTAAATGACCCCGTCATAAACGGCATCTCTTTCCGAGTTATGTACTTTGTGATCTGTAATAAATTCATCATCTGATATAAGAATAGATATTAATTTCCCGCTATCTTGGCTTATTTTCTTCACTTGCGTTTCAATTCTCTCGATTCTGTGCTCTGTATTTACCAATGAAGGGGCAATATTTACAGTATTTACATTTTTATCAAACATTTTCTCCCTTATCATCTCAATAAACATATGCTGGATAAATGGCACCATCTTCAAAGTAACTAAAAGTGCTCTAGTTAATTGGTCTTCATGATGTGCATCTTTGCGTTCATAGGGGAAAAAGTAATTTAAATGGTCCATTTATGAATGCTCCTTTCCCGCATTATCGTATTATGTAATAAATTCGATGAAAACGAAAAAATCCCTTTGTCATTGCGGAAGAATACTTCTTGCTGATTTATTACTGGGAGATCATTGAAGAAGAGTGTTTCTGGCATGTAAAAAATGCATGAAATGGAAATAAAAAATGCCACTTGCCAATTCCGTTTGACAGGGGACCATTTTGAGTCAGTCTTTTTTTATAAAAACCCATTTATTGTAGATGAGCATCTTTCATTACAATAATTTCCATGCCCTAAGAGACAAACAGGGGACCCCTTAGGCGACATGGAGTTGTTTTTTGATCACATCAATGGGAATATCTTGCTTCACGGCATCGTAGATGAACTCGACGATGCTGTGTCCTTTCCGAGAACGAAGAAGCTCTAGGCCGGAAGAGAGGTCTTGTTGAGATTCGGCGATGCTGTATACACAGGCTAAGAGCACCACTGCCCAATACCGTTTCACCGCCCGAATGTGACGAACACGGTCCACCTGACTTCAGCTGGTCTTTGGCCTGCCGGAAAACGCATTCGATCGTCCAGCGCTGGGC
>NZ_LQYX01000108.1:0-532 GCF_001587475.1 Geobacillus sp. B4113_201601 | reverse complement strand
CCTTCGCTTTTCCCCTTAGAAAGGAGGTGATCCAGCCGCACCTTCCGGTACGGCTACCTTGTTACGACTTCACCCCAATCACTTGCCCCACCTTCGGCGGCTGGCTCCCGTCAGGGTTACCGCACCGACTTCGGGTGTTGCAAGCTCTCGTGGTGTGACGGGCGGTGTGTACAAGGCCCGGGAACGTATTCACCGCGGCATGCTGATCCGCGATTACTAGCGATTCCGGCTTCATGCAGGCGAGTTGCAGCCTGCAATCCGAACTGAGAGCGGCTTTTTGGGATTCGCTCCCCCTCGCGGGTTCGCTGCCCTTTGTACCGCCCATTGTAGCACGTGTGTAGCCCAGGTCATAAGGGGCATGATGATTTGACGTCATCCCCACCTTCCTCCGACTTGTCGCCGGCAGTCCCTCTAGAGTGCCCAACCGAATGCTGGCAACGAGAGGCGAGGGTTGCGCTCGTTGCGGGACTTAACCCAACATCTCACGACACGAGCTGACGACAACCATGCACCACCTGTCACCCTGTCCCCC
>NZ_LQYX01000107.1:0-737 GCF_001587475.1 Geobacillus sp. B4113_201601 | reverse complement strand
CGGTGGGATACCACCCTGGCGGTATTGAAATTCTAACCCGCACCCCTTAGCGGGGTGGGAGACAGTGTCAGGTGGGCAGTTTGACTGGGGCGGTCGCCTCCCAAAAGGTAACGGAGGCGCCCAAAGGTTCCCTCAGAATGGTTGGAAATCATTCGGAGAGTGCAAAGGCACAAGGGAGCTTGACTGCGAGACGGACAGGTCGAGCAGGGACGAAAGTCGGGCTTAGTGATCCGGTGGTTCCGCATGGAAGGGCCATCGCTCAACGGATAAAAGCTACCCCGGGGATAACAGGCTGATCTCCCCCAAGAGTCCACATCGACGGGGAGGTTTGGCACCTCGATGTCGGCTCATCGCATCCTGGGGCTGTAGTCGGTCCCAAGGGTTGGGCTGTTCGCCCATTAAAGCGGTACGCGAGCTGGGTTCAGAACGTCGTGAGACAGTTCGGTCCCTATCCGTCGCGGGCGTAGGAAATTTGCGAGGAGCTGTCCTTAGTACGAGAGGACCGGGATGGACGCACCGCTGGTGTACCAGTTGTCCCGCCAGGGGCACCGCTGGGTAGCTATGTGCGGACGGGATAAGCGCTGAAAGCATCTAAGCGTGAAGCCCCCCTCAAGATGAGATTTCCCATCGCGTTAGGCGAGTAAGATCCCTCGAAGATGACGAGGTCGATAGGTCCGAGGTGGAAGCGTGGCGACACGTGGAGCTGACGGATACTAATCGATCGAGGGCTTAACCTA
>NZ_LQYX01000106.1:4518-4595 GCF_001587475.1 Geobacillus sp. B4113_201601 | reverse complement strand
TCAGCCACGCTTCGAACCCTTCCCACACGTCCCCCGGCCCTTCATGGAGGTAGTGGCGCCGGTTCACGAGCTCCAGC
>NZ_LQYX01000106.1:0-4504 GCF_001587475.1 Geobacillus sp. B4113_201601 | reverse complement strand
GGGCCGCCAACACCAGCTGACGAATCGCCTCATGGCTGAGGACCGCATACCCCACGATCGCCTCCAACGTGCGAGCTGCTTTGCGGTAGGAAGAGCACTCTACAGCCAACTCGACTGCCGTTTCCTCAAGGCAAGGACGGATCGATTGGGCTCCATCAAAGCCCAGTTCGGCATCCAACAAGAAGGTATACGCCCCTGCCTGCCGATCATAGTAGTAGTTCCGTCGAAACGTCACTTCTCCAAACAGCAATACAGAAAGGTTAATTAATCGTAATATAATGGAGAAGTTTAAAGATAAAATGACTATAATAATGATCGCTCATAGAATAGAGAGTATAAAAAATGCGGATAACATCCTGGTTCTTAAAAATGGCAGAATTGTTGAGTCTGGAACATATGATCAATTAATGTCTTTAAAAGGCGAGTTTTATAGAATATATTCTCTCGAAAGAGTCGAAAAAGTCAAAGAGAATACTCTATATACTTTATAAAGTGACAACAACAATTAACGTTACTTTGTATCAATGAAAAGAAATTCCCATTGTGAACGATTAGCACCCGCGCTTCTGTTTCCTTTTGGTCCGGGTCCCCGGGGCGGTGCGATGGTCGGCTGGCAGCCGGAAAGGATCTGGCACTGTGGGCCAAGGCGCCGAAGCTCTCGCCTTCCGGCTCGATCCAGCCTATCACACCGCCCTTCCCGGCCCAAAAGACTACGGGTCGCTGGTGTTCAGTTTATTGTGTCCTTAACATCTTTTCAGTTTTAAACTCATCACATAATCTACATTATACGTAATTAAAAATGACAATTTTATGATATACTAGCCACTCCCCCTATGTTTCAAGGGGTATTGTCAAAAGTTTATCCTCCACACTCACTGTTTTTCGTTGAGTTTCAACGGTTGGAATAAAAAAAGCTTGCCACCCCCGTTGTTTTAGGCCATCATTGAGGTAACCACACCCAACACCCAAAACAAAGGAGTGACAAGCTTGTTACCTCTATTATTAGCCTATTTGCTTGAAATAATCAAGACCCAACATCAAATCATTGTCTATTTAATTGGATCCTTATTAGGAAAATCCTTAAGCCGCAAAGACATGGACGAACCGGTTCGAAAACCGTACCGGAAACTTCAGGTCGATGACCTTCCCATCATCGATGTCCCAGAAACACTTGACTACCGGCAGCTTTTAGCCGACTACGAAGCCCGGCACGGCCGTCCGTTGCCGCCGGTCCAACGCCGGGCCAACGCTAAACACCGTGTCCCGGATTCGTTGACGTGTCCCCGTTGCCAGGCGCCGTCATCCTACCTGTACGCCAACAACGGCGGAAAAGGGCAGTACCAATGCAAAGTGTGCCAATGCCGGTTCAACCATCGAAATCGGTTCAAAAAGCAAGCGGTCTTTCGTTGCCCGCACTGCTTCCAAACGCTTGAGAAAATTAAAGAACGCAAGGACTACTACATCTACAAGTGCAAGAACAACGACTGCCCATTTTACCAAAAGAACCTTCGCCGGATGAGCCAAAAGGAACGCCAACAATTCCAGCAGAACCCTCAAGCCTTCAAGGTGCGGTATCTGTTCCGTGAGTTTTTGTTTGACTTTCAACCATTGGCCCCATCGTCGCCGAAAAAGCCAAAAGTCGATTTGTCTCGTCTGGCGGTGTCGTCGCACACCCTCGGACTCGTGTTGACGTACTACGTTAACTATGGGATGTCCTCCAGACAGACAGCCGGAATCATGAAGGATGTGCATGGCGTGTCGATCTCCCATCAGACGGTGCTCAACTACGCCAATAGCGTCGCGCTCATGATTCAGCCATTTGTCGACCAGTTCCCGTACGAGCTGTCCGGCTCGTTCTGTGGGGATGAGACGTATATTCGCGTGAAAGGGCGCTGGCATTACCTGTTTTTTATGTTTGATACCGTGAAAAAAGTGGTGTTGTCGTATCGCGTCTCGCCCCACCGGGATGCGTTGTCGGCCATCCGGGCCATCGATGACGTCCTGCGAAAGCTGCCGTCCATCCCGGACGATTTGTCGTTCGTCGTCGACGGCAATCCCATTTACCTGCTGGCGCAGCACTTTTTTGCCCAGCACGGGATTCCGTTTGACGTCCGCCAAGTGATCGGACTGACCAATGAGGATCCGGTGTCCGAGGAGTTCCGCGCGCTCAAACAAATCATCGAGCGATTCAACCGGACGTTTAAAGGCAACTATCGGCCGACTCACGGATTTGGCGCGGAAGAAGGCTCGGTCTCCTTTGTCACGCTGTTTGTGGCGTATTTCAACTTCCTGCGCCCGCACGGTGCACTCGAAGGCCGGGTTCCTGTCGTCATCCCGGAGCTCGCCGATCTGCCCCATATGCCGGCCCGGTGGACGAAGCTGATCGCCATGGCTCAAGATTTCCTCCAACAAGAGGCGGCCTAACTTTTTTGTCCGCCGGAGCCCATGGATCAGAAGACCAGCGCCGGATTCGGCGAAGCGAACCCTTGACCAACTGAACATCGTCAAAGGTAAAATTCGGTAAGGGCAAGGGCGGCTTTCCTATGCCCTCTTTTTTGTCCCCGTCGCCCTTGACGTCCCTTTCGCACCTTTGGCGGGTGTTGGTCAAGGGCGAATCCGGCTCCAAGGATGCCTTACGATGCTCCATGGGATGGCGGATGTGGAGTTTTCATAGAACTTTTGACGCTACCTTTCAAGGGGCTGATTTCATTGAGAAGTTTGGAATGCAAAATTTTGAAAAAATTATATAATTTAAATAAATATAAAATAATTTAAATAAATATAAATATTAATACCAAATGGAAGTTGTAAAAGAGCAAAGGAGGAGAATTCAATGAAACCGGTATTTACTAAAGTCCTTCAAATAGGTGTCGTAGTAAAGGATTTAGATCAGACCATGAAAGTATATGCAGATAAATATGGAATTGGACCTTGGGCAGTATATGAATTTAACAAGGATACAGTGGCGGATATGAGTGTAGGCGGCAAGCGAATTGATTATGCTATGCGGTTAGCTGTTACAGATATAGGAGGCGTTCAGTGGGAACTAATTGAACCTTTGGATGAAATCAGTGATTATGCACGATTTTTAAAAGAGCATGGGGAAGGAATCCATCATGTGACATTGGATACAGAATCCTATGAAAGTGCGCTAGAATTCTGCAAGAAAAATGGTTTGGGTTCGGTGCAGTATGGTTATTGGGGAAGGAACTTCCACTATGACTACAGGGATACTCGTGATGATATGAAGTGTATTGTTGAGCTGTACGGCCCTGAAGAAAGCTTTAAATGGCCGGAGCCAGTAGCTGTCTCCGAACTTAGTTCAACACAATTCAAAATGACGCTTTTATGATATACTCGTCCCCCTTGATGTTTCAAGGGGGACGATTTCATTGAGAAATTTGAGATGCAACATTATCAAGATTATAAGCAGTAAATTCCATCGTGTTGCGTTCGAACAGTCCATAATGTAAATTATCACTTTATTTTGGAATAAAAGAGGCATTTTTTTGCACATTTCTTCAGAAAGCCCTCTCCCCTTTTCTGAAGGAATGTGCTAATTTTTTTGTGAATTGTTTCGGACGAAGATTGCCATTCGTTTCAAGGGGGGGAGGAAGTGTGATCCAGTTTCACGACTTTGGCATTGACATTCAAACGTATACGGATCGTGGGAAAGAGAACGATTTTCCTGATGTAAACCAATGTCCCCACGGTCTATCCCGCCGCCCCTTGCACCGTCACGGGTATTACCAACGCTATGCGTTGACGGCAGAGGGGGAGTATCGCCTTTGGATCGCGCGGTACGCTCGCGAGAATGCCGCAAAACCGTGAGTGTGCTGCCTTCGTTCCTCCTCCCGTATGTTCAATATACCCTATCCGTCATCTGGCAAGCGGTCAAAGCATGGCTCGAAACGCCAAGACGAGGAGCGAAGACCAAACAGGTTGGTTTTCCCACCAAGGGGGTCATTTTGTTTTATATCCGACGATTTTTTCGGAATCTCCCCCGCTTGCATCACGTGGCGGCGAGGAGATGGGGGATCATCGGCCCTGTGGGGAACGCAAGAACCGAACGGGCAGTCTGGTGGATGCAGCTCTTGGAGGGACGGGGGTGGGCTCGATCATCCAAGACCTGTGGGACAACGAGAGATGGCATCTGTTTGCAGATTAAACCGTTTCTCGATTTTACATTAAAAACCAAAAAAGGGGACTGTTGATGTTTCCACAAACCCTTCCTCTCGACGAATCTCGAGCCGTTTCGTAAGATAGGGGACAGAGGGACCGGGACGGTCCAAAATCACAGAGAGGCAAGGAGGAGATCCGGATGGATGAATCGATGAGACACGATATCGCCCTGTTTCGGTACGGGCTGATCGCTCCGTTGGTGAATGGGCAGGTGGAACCCAAAGCGTATTTGAATGAGGTGGGCGAGCGAGTGCACTCGATTCCTCATCAAGGGGACAAACTCATTGCGACGAAGACGATTCTGGATTGGTGTGCTCGATAC
>NZ_LQYX01000025.1:64101-74680 GCF_001587475.1 Geobacillus sp. B4113_201601 | reverse complement strand
CTAGAAGGCCGGTGAAAAACCGCTGATTCCTTTCCATCAATGGGAGAATGAGCGAAAAGCAGGACCGATGTAACAAGGCTTTTCTAAATGAGAAATAACATTGTAAAGCGGTATCCACGATTAAATCACCAGCCTCCTAGGGAATGTTTCCCCGGTTTGTCCTCAGTTGACGCTTCACGCGGGATAAAGCCGCAGGAGTCTTGAATCGTTAACGCCTTCACCTGTTTCACGTTCGATCCCTCCTAGGTTCAAAGATGTGTCGTTGGCTTGTTAAAGTGTACAGTTCCGTAAGCTGATGGGCTTTCGCTTATGCTTAGGCATGTTTATTATGTTAATGTCCTCCGCGTAATGGCGATGGGGTGTATCTACAAGCTTGAAAGCAATATGGACAGACTTTTGCTTATGAAACAGCGACAAACTTAGACGCCTTATTTTGCCTCTAAAAGAAGCGGGCTGTTACGTCGACTTTTGGTGATGAGAGATGGAAAATGGGGAAGATTCTCCTAATTTGACACAAAAATAATTAAAGAATAGTGAAAATTAACTTTTTTTATGGTATGATAACCATGTCAATCTAGAAATTTCTTTGTGTGGAAGAATTGCCCTTGTGCGATGCAAGCAAGTTTTGAGGTGGGTTTGACTGTGTGGAGGGCAGAAGGTGATTAATGTTCTCTGCACCCCGCTGTTCGATTGTGTACATAAGGGATGGATGCGGCAAAGTAACTTATGATAATTAGAAATTCTGTATTTCCTTGGCGTTTGACTATGAGAGACTCCAAGGGCGGCAGAGGGGGAGAAGAATGATCAAATTTTTATCCTTTTTAGGGACTGGTCGTTATTTGTCTGGCGTATACCATCTCGAAGGAATCAAGTCAGAGACAACACCTTTCGTGCAAAAAGCAGTATTGGATATATTGCGGCAGCAAGGAATCATGGTTGACCGTGCGTATATTTTCGTCACAGAAAAAGCGGAAAGCACAAACTGGGCTGGTTTAGCTTCTGAATTAGAGCAGCTGCGCAAGCAAATGGACGGCTTTCGATATGACGCGGTGCGTATTCCGACAGCGGTATATCCGCAAGAAGTATGGGAAATGTTTGAAATCGTGACGAACGTGTTGGAAGAGGAGAATGAGGTGATTTTTGACATCACCCATTCATTCCGCTATCAGCCGATGTTGGCGCTTCTTACTCTTCATTACGCCCGGATTACAAAACGTGTAAAAGTGTTAGGAATCTATTACGGGTTGTTTGAACAGGAAAACGGGGAACATCCAATCATTGATTTAACGGCCTTTTCCGATATGCAGGACTGGGTGACGAACGTATACTCCTATATCCAGACAGGCAATGCCAACGCTCTGAGTCAATGGGTGTTGGAGCGTGGAAAAATGATCCGAAACCAGGAAAAAAGGAGTACTGAAGATTTAAGCAAGTTAAATAGCGCCACCCAGAAACTTAAAGAACTGACAAGTGCGCTGCAAGCGAGCCGTGCTCCGTTAGTATCGAAAATAGCAATGGAAGCGTCCCAATCATTAAAAGAGTTGCAGGAAGTCAGCGGCAGCTTGCGGCCGATGTTCCGTCCATTGAAAGTGCTGTACCAAAAAATGGAGGAAGATATTAGTGACTTGGCTGTTCAAGACGACATCTTGTCTGGTTTGGCTGCGATTGAGTGGTGCATCAACCATGGGCTCACACAACAAGCATATACACTTGCCAGTGAACTTTATACAACGGCCATATGTTTGAAATATAAATGGAATCCATATGGCAAAAAGGAGGAGGGGGAAGAGATCAGTAAGAGAGAGTTAGTCGATCGGGCGTTGACTGCCGCGATGAAAATTATTGAAAAGAAACGTTCAATGGATCAATACCGCGAACAATATCGTGATGAGAAATATTTGTCACTGATTGAAATGGTGCTTTCACATAGACCGTTGCTTGATATATTGCACAAGATCAGAGATTATCGCAATGACTTGAACCACGGCGGATGGCGACCGGCTCCGTTGTCAAGCGAAACGCTAGAGAAGAAAATAGTGGAACTGTTCGGCCAATATCGCTCTCTGTTGTTGGAATTTTGGCAAAATCATGTTGAAAGCGGGGAGAACAATCTTGCTGCAAAATGAGTATACGTGTGAAATAATTACGCCGCTTGTCGCTAAGGGAGCCGACAAGAGCATACTGGAACTTCGCGCCTCGGCTTTGAAAGGGGTGATGCGATTTTGGTGGCGGGCGTTGCATGGCCATCTTTCGTTCGAGGAACTGCGAAAGAGGGAAGGGGAACTATTTGGAGAAAGCGGCATGAGCCAATCCCCATTGACTGTTCGTGTTTGGAGTATTTTTCCTAGCGGAGAGACGTATTTACTTCCGCACAAAAAGCAGGTGAGAACGAGAAGTTACAAGTGCGGCCAGTCGTTCAAGGTGGTGTTGAAGGCAAGAAAACATCTAGAACTATATGATCGGCTATTCAAAATAGTTGTTCTGCTTGGGGGATGGGGGATGCGAAGCCGGAGAGGATTTGGGAGTATAACGATTAGGAAAATAAATGGGAATCCCTATGCCTTACCGAGCGACTTGCTAGGCATTAAGTGTTTGCTAGACGATTTTTATGACAAATCAGGCATCGCAAGGCCGATGATCGATGTGCGGGAGTCTGCCATTGTTGTTTCATCTAACCGCGATAATCGGTTTCCTTATATTTCATCTAACCGCGATAATCGGTTTCCTTATATAAAGATGATTGAAGTAGGGGATGTGTGGACAAATGCTGATTCCCTCCTCCAAAGGATTGCTCAAAGTGCCAGCGATCATAATCACGAACATAAAAGAATTGCTAAGTCCGGCCGTCGTTTTGCTTCCCCTATCGTCGTTTCAGTTATTGAAGATCATTCCTGTCAAGTTAATCGGAGCGGCCGGTTGCGGCCGATTATTACGACATTGAATTCTGTTCCACCTTTTTCTTTAAAAGGGGAGGTGGATCAGTTCCAAGCATTCAAGGAGGCGATTTTGACATGAACAGATCCCTGCTTTATGTGACCATCGGCCCGGTACAGAGTTTTATCGAGCAGGCACGGAAAACACAAGATCTTTATATTGGCAGCTTGCTTTTGTCGCATTTGTCGCAAACTGGGATGAATTTGATCCGTTCCCAGTATGGGGGGACGATTATCTTTCCCAATCCAGAGAACGATTCTGCTCCCAATCGATTTGTAGCCAGCCTTTCTGGGCATTATTCAATCGATGAAGTAGGTGGACAAGTCGAGCGGCATATTCACGAAGAGTTTATGAGAATTGGCAAAAGCTTGATTGGACCGGATAAACTCTCGTTTTTTGTGTCTGATTCCTTTCGACAGTCGTATTTTGAACAGCTAGAAGCTCATCTGCAAATTTTCTGGGTCGGTATCCCGTATGATGATTATCATCGCTCATATGCCAAGCTGGAAACATTGATGGGGCAGGTAAAAAACATCCGTCCGTTCCGCCAGATTGAGGAGCAGGGAAGAAAATGCAACTTGACGGGGGAACACAATGTATTATTCTATCGTAATCCGAGAGTGGATAAAGAAGGAAAGAGAAAGTTTTTTATCCCGGAAGAAGCGATCCCTTTAAATGGGGAGCGATACGTTTCCTATATCCGTGAAGGGGAGTATTTAGGAGCTCTTGGTTTTATTAAACGGTTTGCCTTTATGGATGAAGCATTCAAAAACAAGAAGATCCAATTTCCATCGACTGCTAAGGTGGCCATGCTCGACATCTTGACAGATGAGGAAATAGAAAACGATCATATCGATTATGCATATGTATTTGACATACTAAACGAAAATCCACCAGCTAACGACATCACCGAGCAGCAGCGCAGGGAAAGCGATAAGCTCATTCAACGGTTGAAAGCAGAGAAGAAGCGACCGAACCCATACTATGCCATGATCGTATTTGACGGTGACAGCATGGGAGAGTGGTTCGGCGGGGGGAAACTCGTGCATAAAGAGCAGCTTGAAGCGTTCCAGGAAAAGTTTACGTTTTGCCTAGGGGAATACGCCAAATGGGCGAAACGATATTTGAACGGGTCAAGAGGAAAAACGGTGTATGCCGGCGGGGATGATTTGTTTGGCTTCATCAACCTCGGCTGTCTGTTTGAGGTCATTGACCAACTGCGGCAAGAGTTTGACAGGCAAGTGAACCAAAAGTTGCAGGGGGAGTTTGAGCTGAGCGGGCAGCTGACGTTTACGGCTGGCATCTGCATCGGCCATTACAAAGAACCGCTTGCAGATGTCGTCAGAGGAGCTCGTTATGCAGAAAAAATAGGAAAAAAAGTTGAACCGAAACGCCCCGATGAACAAGAAAAAGATGCTTTTTGCATCAGTGTTTTGAAAAGAAATGGGGAACATCTGATTTCAGCACTGAAGTGGGGCGTCTCCAGCCAAGAAAATGAAAGCACACCTCGATTGTTGCAGCAAATTCTTGCTTTAATGACAAAACATTTTTCCGATACGTATTTGCAAGTGTTGTCCCGTGAATTGTTTGCCTTCACCCGGAAACCATTCCGGGAAATGATGGAGGCGGAGCTGAGAAGGCTGCTCAACCGAAGTTTCAAAAAGGTAGACGGGGTGTCTAGAGAGGAGACTGTTGAAGAGTTGCTCTCCCTGCTGATGAAATTGTGGAAGATCAGCGACTATCTTCCGACAATCAACCAAAAAGCAGTCGGAGTGCAGACAGAGAATCATTCCATTTTGAATTTTATAAATACACTGTATATCCTTTCGTTCCTTAAACGACATCAAGCTGATGGAAAGGGAGACGGGCAATGAGAGTTCTCATTCAGCCGCTTGACCTTCTCTTTGTCCGGGATGGGAAGCCGTTTTCGATGGGGGAGGATGTCACGGCTCAAAGCGTTTTTCCACCGCCGCCTAGCACGTTTTATGGGGCGTTGCGCAGCGCCTATTTTGGAACGAATCCAAATGAATTCACCCCCAGGCAGCTCAACACCGACGATGATCCTACTGTTTCACTGACGGTCAGGGGAGTGCATGTATATGACGTGGAAAAAAAGCACTTTATTTTTCCGATTCCGTTAGATCTCGTCATTAAGGAAGATGACAGCGAGAGGCAAGCATATGAATTACAAATGAAAGAAAGGAATTTTTCTTCAAACTATCCGTTTCGAACGATTCTCGCCCCGCCGGATGAGCAAAACATGTACCGCTCGGCAGAAGGAAAATACATAAACGAAAAAGAGCTAAAAAAATATTTGCAAGGTTTAAGAAACAATGAGCATATTCGTTATTTGCCTCCGGAAGAGGGAGCGGATGAACAACCTATAGCCAAAACGGAAATGAAAATCGGCATTGCTATCGACCGCCGAACGAGAACAGCGGAAGAGTCCAAACTTTACCGTATGGGGATGAAGCGCCTTCATCCAGCCTATCGTTTTTTCGTTGATTTTGATGGGCTCGATGGGTTAAAAGATTCAGGACTGCTTCGTTTGGGGGGAGAAGGAAGAACGGCCTTTTACTCAAAAACGGAAATCGAGCCGCCTACGTTTGCGTGGCCTGACTATCATCGGAATTCTTCGTCCTCTCCCTCTAGGCAGCTCTTTAAGCTGTATTTTGCTGCTCCTACTTACTTTGCCAACGGTTGGCTGCCAAGTTGGATTGATCCGGAAACGATGTCCGGTGAATATCAGGGAATCAAGCTCGACTTGGTGACGGCCGCTGTCGGCAAGTACATGGCGCTTGGCGGATTCGATATGAAGGAGCGTTATCCTAAGCCGATGCGGCGTTTTGTTGGTGCAGGGAGCGTCTATTATTTCGCTGTTTCCTCTGAACACATCGAAGAGGTGACCACGATTTTTCACGGTCAATGCATATGCGATGAGCCCCAATGGACAAAGCCAACATACGCTCAACAAGGGTTTGGTCTTTGTTATGTCGGAAAGGTGGCGGCCAATGAAACGGATGAGACATCGGTCGTGTAGATGAAGGGAGTTATGAGGAGAAATTTGTAAACTCTAAAAGGGCGGTGATTTACTCGCGCAACCGCTTCCCAGCATCGTTTTTCAAATAGAAAAGCCTTGCAACAGTGCACACTTTTTTTCATCGACCAAAGGAAACTAATGTTTTTCACCAGCCTTCTAGGAGAATATCGATTCTTCATAAATCCATCTTTAGGAGGAATGAGCAGACTTATGAGGGAATTGGCCAAGATTATTACAACAGTTGGGAGCTCACTGTTCACTAACCTTGTGAGTGAGCAAAAGAGAATGCGGGATGAGTACGAACTGCTGAAAGACATGTTGTACTGCTCGAATCATTGCCGAAAGTACAAGGACGAAATTGATGGGTGCCGTAATTGGCTAAGGGAATATGTCAAGAAAAACAAAGACGCCTCCGCTGAGTTAAGCAGCATTCGAAAAATTGCCGCCGAAATGCTAGACAAATAAGTTGAGGTTTGTTTATTGGCCAGCGAAACGATGTTGTCTTGGATCTCGGCTGAGATCATTAAAGAACAGTTGGAAACCGAAGGATATGTCGTTCACTTTGAAGTGGTTTCAGGGCTTCAAGTAAAAGACGCCCTCAGATTTGAAAAAGAGGGTCTTGTTAATTTTATCGACAGGGTATGGTATTTTTCCAACGGAGGGTATAACGGTGTTTTGAATGTCACGGGCGGATATAAAGCTTTAATCCCGTATGCGACGATCTTGGCTCAACTTTATCAAATGCCGATGTACTATTTGTTCGGAGATACGTTTAGCGCTCAAGAGTCGTATCCGCTCATTCGCTTTCCACAAGCGCCTCTAGCGATTGATTGGAGTACGTTTGAAAAGTATGCGAGTGTAATTAGGGATTTACACGCAGGAATCGACGATTGGGAAGAGTACAAACGAAAGCATAACATTAGCTACGACTTCAGTGCCTGTATTTCTACGACGGATGGAAAAGATGCCCTCTTGAATGCGATTGGTGAAATGTTTTATCGCATATATCAAAAGTTTCAACTTGTTTACGTCTTGCAAAATGGCCCGTTTTCGGGAGAAGACGCTCATCGGAACCGTCCAATTTTGCACCAGGAAATAGGAAAACTGATATCCGCTTTAACTAACTATATCAAAAGCAATGGTTTAACAAAAGCAACAAAAGAAGAAATCGTTCAACGCATGACGATGCCAGAACAAACAGGTGGAAAGGATGCGGGAGAGCTTGTTCACGCCTGCCGCCCAGGGGACGAGCATTTTATTTTTAAAGCTCCGCGTTCGGGCATAGAAGTGCGTCTGTTGTATTCGTTTGATTATGACCATATCCAAGAAAAGCTTACGAAAGTGGTCATTTATGATTTTCGCGTTGGCCAATTTAATCATAGCAGTTATATTAAGGAATTCCGCACATTTTATCAACTTAACAAAGATCGTGAGTTAATTCCGTATTTGCTTGAGCCAAATAACTATATAACTCAATGAACTAGGAGGAGTTCAGTTAAGATGTATCAGTTAGCGAAACCGTTAATCTTCATCAGTGCAACTCCATCCCATGTTGGGGCGGGGACGGACTTAGGAGTTGTCGATTTGCCAATTCAACGAGAACGTTACACGGGATTTCCAAAGTACGAGGCTTCCAGTGTGAAAGGCAGCCTGAAAGATGCTTTTTATGCATTAGCCGCTAAAAGCAAGGAAGATGTGGCGGATCGTGCCGAACTTCAGCACCCGAATGGCCGATTCGACAAAATAAACAAGCAAATGATTGAAGATGTGTTTGGAAAAGATGAACAGGCGGATCACGCTAGCGCTATTGCGTTCACCGATGCCCGAATTTTATTGTTTCCGGTCAAATCGCTGAAACATGTGTTTGTTTGGATTACGTGTCCGCAAATTCTCAGCCGTTTCAAACAGGAAATGCAGCTATGCGGGATTGACCTTTCCACATATGACCACAACCTCGAGGGAACAATCCCTCAAGGAAGTGATTTGATCATATCGGGGCAGGGGGTTTTGCTAGAGGAGTATTTGGTCAACGTTCAACAGAGCGATGAGTGCACCAAATGGGCAAACTGGTTTTCAGAGAATCTATTTCCTTCCTCCGATGAGTATCAGTATTGGCGCAATAAATTAACACGCGATTTAGTCATCGTTCCAGACGATGTATTTCGAGATTTTGTCATGTTGTCAACCGACATCGTGACAAGGGTGAGAATCGACCGGAGTAAAGGAATTGTCAAGGAGGGGGCTTTATTTACAGAAGAGTATTTGCCAGCTGAATCGGTTCTTTATTCACTGGTGATAGCCTCCCCTGTTCTGAAATCGAAAGACGAGGGGCTGTCTGATGAACGATTCGCGAGCGCGCAAGGGGTGATCGATTTCTTTGCACAGTTTTTGCCGAGAGTCATTCAAATCGGTGGCAATGAAACGATTGGCAAAGGGATCACTCGCACTCACCTTATCGAAGACGGCAGGAAACAGACGATTGAGGTCTAGTGAGAGAAGAGGGAGGAAATAAAGTGAGCAAGCTCATTGATATCGAACAAGAACGGGCGAAATTTGCCTACGATTGTGCGAGCTTTGGCATTTCCATTGCAGAGGAAAAGAAAGCGTACAATGATGAGTATTATTTTGATGAGAACTATGCATCTTACGTAAAAAAGATCCCGGCATTAATCAAAACGAACGGACTCAGCGCCACGTTTGCTTATGTATTTGCTAAAAGAAAAAAGGAAGACAAGAAACCAAACGGAACGGTAAAACTACCTGGAAGCAAAGATCATCCGAAAAATGCATACGATTTAATTTACGAGCAAACGCGGCGATGGCTGGCTGACAATCCTGTCCTTTCTTTTCCAGAGTTGAGGAGAAAAGACACGGAGCTTATGAAACTGCTGCTTTCTTTAAATTCCGAACAATATCGCCAAGTAACGTTAGAAATTTTGCGCCTTTTCCAATGGTTGCGTCGTTTCGTCGAGGGGGTGAAGTTAAGTGGTAAAATACCGTCCTAATGAAAATAAAAAACGGAATGACGCAAAGAAAAGCGAGCAGATGTTTGTGGAGCGACTTTGTCTGCCAGCAGATACAAGAAGAGTATTGGTTACCGAAAATGATATTTTTTCATCAGGAGTCGATAATTATTGGCTTCAGTATCATCGGCTCATTGAACAGTCTAATGACCAAGAAAAGGAACGACTACGTCCCTCAGTCTTTCACTTTAGGCCTGCTTTCCAACAGGAACTGTTTGACAACTTGCTCAAACGTCAAAAAAAGATCATTGCAGACAGTGGATGCGAAAGTCAATGGTTTCAAGTCAGTTTTGAATGGCGGCTGGCTCTTGGTTTAGGGGATGCATCTGTCTATGAAACATCCATTACCCTGCATCCGTTGTATGGGTATCCATATTTACCGGCTCAGGCCATTAAAGGCGTTTGCCTCTCTTATATGATTTTTGAATATTTTGATGGCGAGGAGAAGAAAGCGGAACAATCCCAAGCCTTCCGTTTCCTTTTCGGTGATCAAGACGAGCAGGGGAGTGTCATATTCACGGACAGCATCCCTGTGCAAATACCAAAAATCAAAGAGGACATCATTAACGTTCATTACAAAATGTATTACCAACAGCAAAAATGGCCTGTAGACTATGATACACCATCGCTTGTGTCATTCCCTGTCGTCGAGAAACCGAGATTCCAGTTTGGCGTTCTATTGAAAGAAAATGTGACATTTACTGAAGAACCATTTAGAGATGAAACAGCCACCCAGGTATTGAAGAAGCTTGTTTCCGGTGCATTTTCCGAGCACGGAATCGGCGCAAAAACGGCTGTCAATTACGGATACGGAATCGCGCAATCGATAGAAGGATGGTAAAAAACCAGTATCTCGCCCTGTCTGGGACGCTTGGAAGGAATGGGAAGTGTAGCTGGTCAAATTTCTCTAACAGATAAAGCGTTGGATGCACATTTTTTTCCTTTAGAGCACCAACCTTGATAGAAGAAGAGCGTAACGTAAGCAGCAACTCTTTGAAAACTAGATGTAAATAACCATTCTTATTGCCATCGGTATGGCTCATTGCACACCCCAAAACAGCCGCAAAAACGGCAGGGGTGTGCAAGCCTCTTTTTCTTTCGATTCACGAAACATGGTATTGATAGATCAATAGTTTGAACGTTTGACAGATTCGGTCAGCTGTACAAGTTGACATAACCAATTTTTATGTTTTGCAGAGGTGTGAGGGGTTTGCAAAATGGCCTCTTGCCGCCTTAGAAGGCTGGTGAAAAACAGCGATCGCCCCTAGCTGACGTCGGATGACGTGAAACGAGAAGCTGATGTCGCAAAGTTTCTCAATTCGAGAAACAAGGCGGTGAAGCAACCTGTTCCTTTTGTCACCATCCTTTTAAAGAGTCAAGGGTAAAATGAAGATGCTGTTGAAAGTAGTGGGCTTCGTGGAGAGGATTCTTTACCCCTTCGAAAAAATGCTAGAAGGTCGGTGATTTAAGGGAGCAGGCCGCTTACCGACCTCGTTTCTCAAATAGAAAAGCTCTGTCGCATCGGTATCACGTTTTACACCCCCCCATCGTTCAAAAGAAATAACCGTTTTTTCCTAGCCTT